>PLST01000001.1:571-3001 GCA_003164255.1 Acidobacteriaceae bacterium
CGAGTGCTCCGCCGAGGTCGGCCCAAAAGTCGTCGCCTTCGCGCAGCAGTAGTCAGCTCTTCGCGCTTCACTCGCTTACCAGCCCGCGCCCCATCCTTTCGCCCGGCTTTGTGGGCGAAAGGGTGGGATAGCACGCTGGCTCGCTCCCTTGCTCCCTAGCTCCCTGCTTTCTTGACGCGGCCCCGCCCCTTTTGCGAGACTCCGCCCATGGGATACAGCGGAAGAATTGAATACGCCGGAGAGCGCAAAATCCGGGAGCGCAACACCAACGTCTATCGCCTTTGTCACTGGCCCATCTGGATCTGGGTCTTTTTTCTGGCCCCCGGCCCCCTCACTTTCAGTCTCTTTTCCGGCGGTTTTCACTGGGCCAATTGGGCGTGGCTCGCCGCGGTCCTCATCGGAACCGGCATCGCCGGCTACAACGCGCAACTGCCCGGCTCCGAGCATCGTCCCTACATCCTGCGCTTCGACGAAGACAAGCCCAACCCGCTCTATCGCCGCGTCTGCTACACCTTCGCATGGAACGCCGTCTTGAACTACGCGCTCCTCAATATGGCAGCGCTGGTCTATGCCGCGGCCACCGGCGTTTGGCGCATGAAACAGATTTACCTCTACGGCTACTCGCCGCTCTGCGCCTTCATCCTGCTCCTCGGCATGATGGGCAAACTTCCCCGCGTCGGAACTTCCACCCAAGGCGAAGGCTGGGAGCGCCGCTATTTTTACGGATCGGTCTGGGCCGTCACCGCCGCGCAAACCATCCTGCTCGTCCTCTGGAAGACGCTTCCGGAAGACTCCACCGGCAGCCTTATCAAACTCGTTGTTTTCGTCGCCGTACTCGTGGTCTTCGGCAGTGCGGCAGCCCGCGGCATTTTGCCCCGCACCCGCCCCATCGTTCCCGGTGAGCTGATGGTTTCCGACTGAACCCATCCCACAGATTTACCGATCCTGGGCCGCAGATGCCGCCGGCTGTTTGAGAAGTTCATCAACCAGTAACCGACGCACGGCCGGTGATACAGGAGGCATTCTGATGCGACGTTTTTTGATGCATCATCGCGCGTTCGAGCTTATCAATAGCCACAGATCCTTGGGCTCAATGAGGGATTAGGTTGATGCGCCATTGGACCGGCCAACGCCCTTTTTATTGGTGATCTGGAAGTCGTTCCGAAGCGGCCATCCCAACTGCTGAGCCGAGCCGCTTGAAAAANNTCCTGCACGGGGCGTAAACTGTCCTTAGCAGATCGGAGGCCGAAAGACATAAATGAGAACGCTCAGGCGCTCCGCTCTTCTCCTTCTTATCATCGGATTGCTCACCCCCACGGTATCGCGCCATGCAGCCGCCCAGGGGTCTGAGCAGAAGGCACAATTCGCCATTGATTCCGACCATGACGGCATGAGCGATGCGCTGGAGCAGGCTCTCTTGGTTCAGTTTGCTCCGACGTTCATGGTCGCGCGGCACGACTGTTCAGAGATTCCCGCGGAGTTTGCACCGAATTTGAAGACTCCCACCGTGAAAGCCGAAAACGGGACCATCTACGGCCAGGTGTTTCCGGCAAAGTCTTCAAGCGACGATCTCCCGACTGCAGAGATTCACTATTATCATCTCTGGAAGCGTGACTGCGGGCCTCATGGGCATCCTTTCGACACGGAGCACGTGGCTGTACTGGTGAGGGCATCGGAACGCGATCTTGGTTCCGCAAAATGGAGGGCCATCTATTGGTATGCTGCGGCCCACGAGAACACGGTATGCGACGTAAGCCAGATTACGCGCGCCTCAACGATCCATGCTGAGGAGAACGGCGCCAAGGTTTGGATCTCGCCTGGCAAGCACGCTTCTTACTTGAATGAAACGCTCTGCCAAGCCGGGTGTGGCGCAGACAAGTGCGTCGATATGGTGGCACTTCCCCCCGGCAGGATCATCAATCTCGGTGAGCCCGGCCATCCTATGAACAGTTCTGTCTTTATTGCATCGAGCGAATGGCCGCTTATGGACAAAATGAGCAACACGAACTTCCCGCCAGAGCCGATTGCTCGTCTCAACCAAATACCAGATACGGATATNNGAGCAGGTGATTGCAGGTGGCGCCAGCCACACAACGTCATCTCTCTCCAAAGCTGGAACCTCCACGGGCGGGGCTATCTCGGTTGCGCAAGACGATACTGGCAATGCAATTCAGGAGAGCTATAGGCGCACAAAACATGCGCTGGGCGCCTCCGCAAGGCATGTGGTTAAGGCACGTCATCCGCAACAAAATCCTGAAAAGCCTCAGTAGGGCAACTCGACTTCAGGATGAGTTTTCGCCCATCCGGAACTGACTTTCTCGCCGATTCTGATTCGAATCCAACTCATCCCACGGACTTGTCACGCCCTATTCGCCCTGCGTCAGGCCCACGCCGCAGCTAACCCACTTATTTCTTAGTCCCTCACCCCTA
>PLST01000223.1 GCA_003164255.1 Acidobacteriaceae bacterium
GGCAATCTCGTCTGTCCCTCCAGCTATGACCTCGGCGAAAAGATCCGCGTCGCCCTGCTCAGCGTCACTGAAGGCGAAGACAAGCCGCTCAAGTACCCGACGCTCTTCAACTCCGCTGATGCCGCCGTCATCACCAAGATCGACATCGCCGAGCCCTGCGGCTTCAATCGCGACCTCGCGCTCAAGAACATCAACGAGATCCGTCCCGGCATCCGCATCTTCGAAACCTCCGCCAAAACCGGCGCAGGCATGGATGACTGGCTGGCGTACTTGGCTGAAGCGCGGAGCTGAAACGGGGCGTGAGTTTCTTATCTCAGCGATTCATGCACTCGAAAACGGTGATTCTGGCATCCCGCTCCAGCGTGGCCGGAAACATGATCAGTCGGAAACTGCCGGATAGGTGGTGCCCCTCCAAAGCCCCTCAGGTCTGCTTTGGCTTAGGCCAATAGGCAAGCAGGATACTCACAAAACAAGCGATCAAAAGCGTGCTGTACTCTACACCTTCTTTGCCGGGGCCGACTATGCTATCAGGGCCAATCACGAACCAGTGAGGAGCGTGAAAGAGCCATATTCCCGTGCACAGCACGAGCATGTGCCCAAGGCAGGCTGGAACCACCAGCCGCCCTGCAATCAATGCCAGAGAAGACGCAATCTGAAGGAACATGGATCCCCACACCAGCTGAACACCGAATGGGAAGCCAAGGGAGGAGAAGTATAAGCCGAGATCGTTGAGCCCGGCCGGATCCCTCAAACCGCCGATGGGGTGAATGATCAGAATGGATGCTGAAGCGATGCGAACGAACTCAAGCGCGCGACGGGCAGAGGCAGTGTCGCGGCCTGGAAGATGCGATTCTTCCGTTACCTTGCGCCTGTACGTCCAGAGAACGGCTAGCAAACAGGCAATCAACAATACGCTGAACTCTGATCCTTGCTGATGTTCGCCGTCTGCCAGGCCCACGGTCCGCCACTTGGGTGCATGAATGAGAAAAATCCCCATCGCGAGTATGGAGATATGCCCGATGCAGGCTGGGACGACAAGTCTCCGAGCCACAAGCGCCAACGAACATCCGATTTGAAGCAACACCACAGCCCACGCCAGGCCTGATCCGAATGGCAGGTGATGAGACTCGAGGATGTGACCGAAGCCGCGAATATTGGCGGGATGGAGCAACGCATAGATCGGGTGCGTGATGAGGATGAAAGCCACCCAGACCCGGACGATGTTGATGCTGCGGTCCGCATCATGCGCTGGACCGTTAAACCAGTCTTTATTCATAAAGCATCTCGAAGGCAATTTTGGCCGTATGTCAGAGTGGAGCGGCGAGGCATAGCTTTCACGATAGCGTAGTTACGGCCATGACAGGATGCGGAAAAACTCCGAGGGTGAGTTGGTTTGTATCAGGGCACGAGTTTACTCGTGCCGAAAAGGCAGCAAAATAGGTGTCGGGCTTCAGCCCCTGCTAATTTCGCCCGACCACAGACGCCTTTTTCCGCAGCCCCATGAGCCCGGAGCTCAGCCCCTGGCACGGTAATTATTTCCGAAGGACGAGCAAAGTAATCCAGGTACTTCTCAACTGACGCCAAAGTGAGATCCGAGCTCCGACTCGGCGTTGATTCTCAGTTCCGGGTGTGTAGTCGCCAAACATTCCCCAACTCCGGGAACGCCGAAGGTGGGGCTCTCTCCGGGCCGCTGTGCACCAGCGCTTCCTGCCTTCGTGTAGTTTCCGCGGGCGCGTGTTCTTATTGTTTTATGGGTCCAACAGATCCTTCGAATGGAATAACGGATTCAGTAACTCCCTCTGCTGCCAGCAGACGGCTACTGCCGTGGCTTGTCGCGTTCGCATTTTTCATGGAGTCGCTCGATACCACCATCCTCAATACGGCTGTGCCCACAATCTCGGCAGCTCTGCACGTTGCGCCTCTCAGCATGAAGGCCGTGCTGGCCAGCTATACGTTGAGTCTCGCCGTGTTCATCCCCATCAGCGGTTGGGTTGCCGACAGATTCGGAACTCGACGTGTGTTCGCTGCTGCAATCGGACTTTTTACTCTGGGTTCATTCTTGTGCGGCATCTCGAGCAACATCCACTTACTCGTTGCCTGCCGCATCCTGCAGGGCTGCGGCGGCTCCATGATGGTGCCCGTAGGCCGGCTCACCCTGGTGCGGACGTTTGCGAAATCCGATCTTCTCCGTACCATGAGCTTCGTTTCGATTCCGGCCCTGATTGCTCCAATGCTCGGACCCATCGCAGGCGGTCTGATTGTTGACTATCTTCATTGGCGGGTGATTTTCTTTCTCAACATCCCCATCGGTCTCGTCGGCTTGATCCTCGTGTATCTGCATCTGCCCGATTACCGGGAAGAGACTCACCCGCTGGACACGGTAGGATTGATCCTTTTTGGCTCCGGCATCGCCCTGCTGTCGTACGTGCTTGAAGTCTTCGGCGAGCACACACTTAGCGTGCGCGAGATCTCTGGACTATTAGTGCTTTCTCTCGCATTGCTCGCTGGTTATTGGCAGCACGCGAAATCTCTCGCCTTCCCACTGCTCCAACTTGGCTTGTTCAAAATTCGTACCTTCCGCGCAGCTGTCAACGGCAGTTTTTTTACTCGCCTGGGTATCGGAGGGGTCCCGTTTCTCCTGCCCCTGCTGTATCAGGTAGGTCTCGGTTTCAGTCCGGTGCAGTCGGGCCTGCTCATCATGCCGCAGGCCCTGGCAGCTATGAGCATGAAGATGGTCATGCCCCGTATCCTGTCAGTCATTGGCTATCGCTGGGTGCTCATCTCCAACACAATCGTAATTGGTCTTCTCCTTCTGCTGTTCGCGACCATCGGTCTTCATACTCCGGTGTGGATCATCGTGTTGCAGGCATTCTTTTATGGGGCCTTTACGTCTTTGCAGTACACAAGCATGAATACGCTGGTCTATGCCGACACCACAGACGAAGAAAGCAGCGCCGCCAGTTCCATCGCCAGCACCATGCAACAGATGTCAATCAGCTTTGGCGTAGCGACCGCGGGATTGACGACAGCTTTTTTTGTTCCGAGTAATGGCCAATCCGGCGCAATGGAGATGATTCACGGTATCCACAAAGCCCTCGTGGCTCTCGGGGCATTGACCATTGTTTCGACGATTGTCTTCCAAAGCCTGAAGCGGGGGGACGGTGACGCGGTGAGTAACGAAAAAGTCTTACACTCGGGCGGTTGAACGGCGCCCGATCGGAGAGACGAACCATCCTCACTTACAAATAGGCCCCCGCCGCGACCTCATCCGCCGCAGCAGACCAACCCACTAATACCCAACCCCGCGAAATGCGACCCGATCCCGGATCACAAACGCCCGCGCCGTAATCATCCCGAACGCAAATCCGCCGATGTGCGCCATGTAAGCCACCCCGCCCGACTGCGCATCCGCCACCACGCCCACATTCAGGATCTGCGTAAAAATCCAGAAGCCGATCAGCACCACCGCCGGAATGTACGACACGCGAAAGAAAATCAGAATAAACCAGAACGTGCGAATCCTGTCCCGGGGAAAGGTTACGATAAACGCGCCCATCACCGCCGCAATCGCACCGCTCGCGCCCAGGCACGAAATCGTCGAGTTCGGAGCTGCCAGAATCTGCACCATCATCGCCGTCACGCCGCCGGCAAGATAAAAAATCACGTAACGCGCGTGCCCCATCACGTCTTCCATCGCCGGGCCAAACGCCCACAGGAAAATCATGTTGCCGATAATGTGCATCCAGCTCGCATGCAGGAACATTGAGGTGAGCAGCGTAATCGCGTGATGCCCATGCGTAATGCGCACCGGAATCGCCGACCACGTCCGCACAAACCGGTTGCCGCCGCCCAGTTCTTCAAGAAAGACGAACGCGTTCACCAGGATAATCAGCAGCGTTGCTACAGCAGCCGAGCGCGGACGCCGCGATGCGTCCCCCAGTGGAATCAGGCCGCCCATTACATGCCGCCCTTGCCCAGCAGAATGCCGATCCCATACGTCACCGCGCCTTCCACCGCGCCCACCACCGTCATCTCCAGCCCCGACGACCACCACGACCGCACCGTGATCAGGCTCTTGGCCGCGCCCACCGCAAAATGCGCCGCCAGCGAAACCACAGCCGCCGCAATCACGGCCTCAACCCCGCTCAAAAAGAAAAACGGAATCACTGGGATCATCGCCCCCACCGCCGTCGAAAGCGCACCAGAACTCGCCGACACCAGCGGATTCGACAACGCCTCCTCCGATGTTCCCAGCCGTTCGCTCGCCAGAGCCCGCAGCAGTTGCTCGGGATCGTTCGCAATGTGGCTCACCATGTGCAGAGCATCCGCTTCCGGCAGCCCCTTCACCTGGTAGTAGAGCGAGAGCAGCTCCCGCGCCTCGGGTCCGTTCATCGCAATCGCTTCCCGTTCCCTGGCCAGCTCCGCGTGGTAAATCTCGCGCTCGCTCTTCGCCGCCAGGTACGCGCCTGAACCCATCGACAACGCCGATGCAATCATGCCCGAAAGGCCCGCCAGCAGCACGTATTTGCTGTCGCCTGCCGTCGCGCCTGATACGCCTGAAACAATTCCGAAGATCGCGCCTAGTCCGTCGTTTACCCCGTAAATCGCGTCGCCAATCCACGCCCCCGGCTGCTTGCGCCCTTCGTTCCGCTTGGCCAGCATCTCGGTCAGCACCGCCTGCGCCTCAATCTTCGGCGCACCCGCGGGAGGCGTGTAGTGCCCGCGCAACAGCGATCCCAGCTCCCGATAATGATCCTTCTCGTCCTCGATGACGTGGTCGAGAATCGCATTCGATCCCTCGTCGCCGAGAGCCTTCAGTTGCTCGCCGTAATTGGCGATGTGCCGGCTCTCCTCAATCTCCAGCCGCCGCAGCGCCATCCGTATTCCGCCCGCGCGGTTCGCCAGCGAATCCGCCTCGCCCCCGGGGTTGCCCTTGTACGCAGGCTCCGGACCGCCCAGTTCCTTGATCCGCTCAGCCCACAGCTCTGCATGTTCCAGCTCCGCCGTGGCCAGGTGCCGCAGTACCTGCGCGCGCACTGGCTCCGTGTCCCGGTCTGCCAGAGCCTTGTAGGTGGAGTAGCCCTCCATCTCGGCCTGCCAGTTCCCCTCCAGGCACTCCAGGATCTTCTTCAGCTTCGCCGGACTCAGCGTTGCACTCGCCATGCGTGTCTACCTGCCTTTTTATTGAGAATAGCGGAAGACGCCGCCCCCCGGTAGCCGCAGACCAGCATCAACGCTCGCCAACGCACCATCGCCAACCGGCGTACCATTGAGGCGCATGTCCCCCAGATCCAGCAGACCCAAACCCCGCCGACGCAAGCCGAACCTGATTCTCGTCGCCGTTGTCGCGTTTGCCCTGCTGCTGCTTTTATTGCGGATGGTCAGCTTTGTCGCCGGACATCACCGCCTATAGCGCCCTGCCCTTCCCAGCCTGCCACGCCTTCACAAACTTCCAGTGCACATACACTGAGTGGTTCAGGTGCTGGATCAGCCCCTCGCGCCCATCAAGAATTCCAAGCCTGAACACATAGTTGTAAACAAACGTCGCCGCCGGATTCACCACCGCATTCCAAACCAGCGCGAACACCGTCCGCGGCGCGCGTCCGCCATCCACCAATATTCGCGCACCCGCCGTGCTGTAGCGGTTCATGTGCTCGATGTACTCCTCGAGCGTCGCGTAGCAGTGGTGAATCAGGTGCCCGCGCAGCTGCCCCACTGTCGGGTGGGATTGCTCCACCAATTCCATCGTCTCGTGCACCGGCCGATCCGCAAACCGTGCCGAACCCCGCCGAAACAGCCTCAGTTTCGGATCGGGCCAGTAGCCCCCGTGCCTCAGCGCCCTGCCCAGAAAATGGTTCAGCCGCGGAACGCGATAAGCGCTCATCGCCGGTTCCTGCTTGAGCAACTCTTGGATCTCTCGCGCTAACTCCGCGCTCACTTCCTCGTCTGCATCGAGTGACAGCACCCAATCCCCAGTCGCATGGGCAATGGCCGAGTTCTTCTGCCCGGCAAACCCCTTCCAAGGCTCCTCGAACACCCGCGCCCCAGCCTTCCGTGCGGCCTCTTGAGTCCCGTCCGTTGACCCCGAGTCCACCACCACAATCTCGTGCGCCCACTCCACGCTCTTGAGCGTGCGCGGTAGGTTGGCCGCCTCGTTCAGCGTAATCAGCACAACAGAAAGAGTCTTCGCCATCGAGCCCAGAATAACCTTTCACACCCCTCAAAAGTTGCATATTCCACTTTGCGCTTCGGTGCTACTCTTCCTCGCATGGTAGAGTTCCCCACCAATCCGACTCGCCTCGATCCCTACAAGAATTTCAACTTCCGCGTGAAGTGGGACAACAAGTTCATCCCTGCAATTTCGCGTGTCTCCGGTCTGCTGCGCACCACCGCCGTAGTCGAACATCGCGAAGGCGGCGACGTCAGCAGCAGCCACAAATCTCCGGCACTCACCCAGTTCGCGCCCATCACGCTTGAGCGCGGGCTAACCGATGATCCTTCTTTTGAGGCCTGGGCGAACCTGGTCTGGCAATACGGCGCAGGGTTTGGCTCCGAGTCTTCGCTCAACGAGTTCCGGAAAGAGGTCTGGATCGAGCTCTACAACGAAGCCGGCCAGTTGGTTCGGCGCTATAAAGTTCATCGCTGCTGGCCCTCGGAGTATCGTCCGCTCTCCCCGCTCAACTCTGACTGCGCCGAGATGGTGATCGAGAGCCTCACCCTGCAGAACGAAGGGTGGGAGCGCGACACGTTCATCGACCCTCCTCCGCAAACCTAGGGTCCGCACTTGACCTTTCGGGTTGTTCGCGTTGAAGGTGAACCCGCGCGACAGGCGGCAATCGACATCAAGAATAGCGGTCGTAGCGTCGTAGAACGTTGTTAATCGAGGTAAACCATTCTATATAAACTACTTGCTATTATCCGTCCCCCGGGGCCCCTCTTCATGGCTGGTTTTCCTAATTTTGCGCTCGTCCAGGAACGATTGCAGGATCAATGTGGCCGCCACCTGGTCTACAATCCGGCGGTGCTCCTGGCGCTTGTGGCCGGCTTCATACAAAATACGATGAGCTTCATGGCTGGTCAGCCGCTCGTCCCACAAATGAATCGGCAAACCGGCCAGCTCCCCTAATTCAGCTGCAAATATCTGATTTTTCTGAGCTTGCACGCTAACCTCGCCCGACATATGCACCGGGTTGCCTACCACAATGCCGACCACGGAAAATTTGCGGGCCAACCGCGCGAGTGATCGTAAATCCTCTCGGCGGCTGCGTTTCCGTTCTAACGTCAGCACCGGTTGAGCGGTAAGGCCCAACTCGTCGGACACCGCCACCCCGATCCGTCGATTGCCTACGTCAAGACCAAGAAAACGCGGATGTGTCTCCTGCTCCAGATTCCTGCTCCTCTCGCTTACTTCCATACGCCTGGTTACAGCTTAAGGCTCATCGCCGCCAAAACGGCCTCCGGCATGGATTCAGGCCCGATACAATCGAAAGATACAGAGTCGTCTCGGGGGTTCGCAGCGTCTCTAATTAGTGAAGGGTCAACAGCATCGGGATGGTAAGGCGCAAATCGAAGAGCAGGAAGAAGCGGCGATCCGGCGCAGGAGTACTCTTGCTGGTGATCGTTCTTCTCGGGCTTTTCGCAGCCGCCGGGGTGGGCTGGCTCATTTTGACGCCCTACGGGCCGCAGACTGAGACTTTTGTTGAGTTAGACCCCGGATCGTCAACGCAGTTGATCGGCAAGAAACTGGAAGACGCCGGGGTTGTGCGCAGCCAGTTTGCATTCGATCTGCTGCGTTTGGTGGAGCGGAAAAGGCTAAAAGCCGGCGAGTACCGGTTCGACCATCCGGTGCCCGTTACTGAGGTCTATGAGCGCATTGCCCGCGGGGATGTTTACACCGTCAGCCTGACAATTCCCGAGGGCGCGAACATCTTTGACGTGGCAGCAAGGGTTGAGCAGGCTGGGTTCGGCACGCGCGAGGCTTTTCTCCTCGCGGCAAGACAGCAGACGGGACTTGTGGCAGATATAGATCCCGCGGCAAAGACTTTGGAGGGCTACCTGTTTCCTGACACTTATCGATTCGCACGCAAGGCTTCGCCGGCACATATTGCAGCCGCCATGGTCAGGCGCTTTCGTGTGGTCGCGGATCAGCTCGGATTGAAAGAAAATGTCCACACCGTGGTCACAGTCGCTTCGCTGGTCGAACGCGAGACGGCGATCGACAGCGAGCGGCCACTGGTGGCGAGCGTGTTTGAGAACAGACTGAAAAAGAAAATGCCCTTGATGACTGACCCCGCGGTCATCTATGGGCTGGAACTCGATGGCGCCTGGCGGGGAGCACTGCACAAAAGCGATCTTGCTCGTAACACCGCCTACAACACTTATCTGCATAACGGCTTACCACCGGGTCCGGTGGCCAATCCTGGCGTTCGCTCTCTGCGCGCGGCAATGAGCCCGGCCAGCACGGACTACCTCTATTTTGTAGCTGC
>PLST01000024.1 GCA_003164255.1 Acidobacteriaceae bacterium
AGTGGGGGCGGACTGGGGATACTATTCAAGAAGCCAACCACCTGGTGCATTCTCCGCGCAGACCGTTTTACGCTTGAGATGATTCAAAAAGAGCAAACCTACACGATGTCTTACTTCCCGAATGAGTACAGGGAACAAATTGTCTTTCTGGGAAGTAAATCGGGAAGGGATACCGAGAAAATGAAGGAAGTTGAATTGACAGTTATCCAAACTCCCTCTGGAAATATCTCTTTCAAGGAAGCCAGACTAATTTTTGAATGTAAATTAACGGAAGTTACTACTGCCAACCCCGATGATTTTTACTCACAAGAGGCTAGAGAGTTCATCAACGAAGCTTACAAAGATCCAAACGATTATCGAAAGCACGTATTTGGGGAAATTACCCATGTATGGGTAAAGAAATAAGAGGATAGAGACAGTGGGGCAGGCAGCTGGTTTCTCCCCACTGAATTATCTCAACTATGCCGATAAATTACTTCTGAAGTCGTGACTGGTTTGGCAGCAACGGGTGGGACAGAACGAAGCCCAGGCGCCAAAGGCCGGCAGGCTAATCAAGCCAGGATGTTGATACTTCCGCCGGAGCCGGCGTTGGGGAATTCCGAATCGGATTCCGCTTCCAGCAGGCTCTCTTCTTCCTCGTCGTCCTGCCCGCCCGATGCTTTCCGGCCGCTGCCGGAATAGGTGTCGTCGGCCGGACCGGATGAGTTCTCAATATCGAAGACTGCGGAGAGCCGCGGATCCGCCGGCGGCGCCTTCACCGCCGGCAGAGCGCGAATTCCAGGAATCGGGCTGATCTCCATAACGAGCCTTCCTATTCACCTCTATCGACGGAACCAGGCGCGACTTTAATCCTTTTCTCAGCAAATTTTGTCCAGATTCGCGACACACTGTCCGTAATCCGGACACCACCGGCCCGTCGCCGACCCTGTGCACATCCCAACCCCCTCCCATCCCGCGCAAGCGGACTTGGTACACTTGGCCCATGGTTGATGAACTGGAGTTTCGGCGCTTTTGCGAGATCGCTCTCGATGGTCTCAAGCAGCATCTGATCGAACTTGAGGAATCCGACGATGCCGGCTTCGAGGTTGAGGAGCAGAATGGCGTCCTGAACGTCCTGTTCGAAGAGCCGCCGGGCAAATTTGTCATCACGCCCAACACACCGGTGCGCCAGATCTGGATCTCGGCGCTCTCCACCAGCTTCAAGCTCGATTGGGATGAGTTTGCCGGCGCATTTGTGCTGCCGAAGACCGGAGAGAAGTTGACGCCGCTGGTGGACAGGCTGATTGGCGAACATCTGACGAGCTAGTGCTCATGGTGCTCGTCGTGATCCATCCGGTCAAACTCAAGCGTGCAGGGGCGGCCTTCGACGCGGGTGCCGTCCCCATGCTTCTCATCGAAATGAGCCCGGATGTGATAGCCGAACGACGTGCCTCGAGGGGTGTCCACGCCGGGAACAAATTCCTTTGAACCGGTGTAGCCTGAGGCGTAAAGCCTTCCCGTACCATCGTCTTCGATTGTGCCGTCAATTAACAGGGAGCTGGGCTCGCCTTCAGTGCCGCGCAGCCCGTGGAAGTTCCCGTCCTTGACCTCGCTGACGAAACGATACGAGAAGCCGAGCGCGCCCCGGGATGGATCGCAGGAGACCGTGGTCTGCCATTTGCCGTCGAATCGGCGGGTGGGCGCATGTTGATCGTGTTCTGCGTGGTCGCGATCCGGGTGGTCGGATTGATCCTGCGTAGTGGAAGACGCTGGAAGCATCAGGGCGATGGCGGTAAGCAGCAAGGCGGAGAGCCGCATGAGTTCCCCTCGTGGGTATATCGTAGGAAACCTCGACCTAATTGCCAAGGGAAATGTGGGAGAGTCAGGGATCGGACGTCAGGGATTGCTGCGCGATGTTGTTGGGCGCTTTTTGAAAAAGTAGCGCACCAATCCATGCGAAGCCGCGGCCCCGCCCTTTGCGGCCTCATCGCCACGAATTGCCTATTGCTTCGCGAAGTCGAAGGTGCAGGGCCGACCAACAATGCCCAAACCCTGGTCCCGGGCGCCCGTACCCGTGGTGTCTTTGAACTGGGCTTTGATGTCGTAGCTGTAGTCCTCACCCTTGTGGGCAAAGACACCGCGCGCATACTCTCGCGAAGCCACAATGCCATTGGCCGACAGCTTAGCCGTGCCGTCTTCCTTGATCGTGCCCCCAATCAGGAGGTAGCCAGGTTCTCCGGCAGTTCCGTGCTCTCCGCGGAAGTTTCCGTTCTCAATCACGCTCGGAATTTTCCAGGTGTACCCTTCGGTGTTGCCTTTGGCCGGGCAGGTGAGGGTGGTCATCCACTTGCCGTCGAAATGTTCGCCTGCAATCAAAAGCCCTGGCAGGAAGACCAGGGCGCACACAACCAGAAGCCGGACCGCTTTCAACATACCAGTCCCTCCGTCGGCTAAAGATGTTAGCACAATGCGGTTGCAGGATCTGTGGCGGCAGGCTCATCAAAAAATTGCCTCGTATCGACCGCAGAAGACTGGGTCGATACGAGGCACTTCATTTTGCTCAGGTCGTTAGTTTACGGAAGCGAATACAACGTCTTCAGAAACTTGTCCGCAACGGTCTTCGGCAGCGGCGCGTAAGAGAGCGACGACACCTCCCCTTCG
>PLST01000570.1 GCA_003164255.1 Acidobacteriaceae bacterium
AGCTCGATCTTCGACTACACCACCTTCTTCGTCATGCTTTATCTATTCAAGTGCTGGGATCCAACCCGCGCTCCGCTGTTTCAGACAGGCTGGTTCGTTGAGTCCATCATGACCCAGACGCTCGTCATTCATATCATTCGCACGAACAAGATCCCCTTCTTCCAGAGCCGTGCAAGCTGGCCGCTGCTGATCACGACATTGACTATCATGGCCTTCGGAGCGTGGCTGCCGTATTCTCCGTTGGCCTCCGCGCTCGGCCTCAGGCACCTGCCCGCGATGTATTGGCCGATCCTCCTGCTGACGCTCCTTGCCTACACGGGCCTTACGCAAGGCGTCAAGGTTTGGCTGCTAAGGATGAAATGGATCTAGGACAGCGCAAATCAACCACGCTTTTAAGCAGTTCTCTAGAAACCCATGGGCGGCCGATCAACAAGGGCGCACTTCGACGTTTTCAGAAGTTCCTCGTCCAGAAGCGCTTCAAGATGCCAGTGCGGAGCAGAAGGCTACATTGGACCGGCGGCATCGGGCTTCGTTAACTGGCAAATCACAGCTACGACGGATTGGAACTACGCATTGGCGATCGACCGCAACAATCCACAATGCGCCATGATCATCAACAAGACAACCTCGATGCCATTTGCTTAAAAGGGAGAGCTTGTGAAGCGGCATGACGCGAGTGAATTCGCGGCCTGGCAGGAGGATGTTCCCATGGTGCTCAAGGTCAAGGCCAGGCGTATTCCCCAGTGGGGCATGAACGGGTCCAGTGCCGGCGAGGTTCCCCAAAGTCCGGTGCATACCGACTCTCCGGAAACACTGGTTGAACTTATTCCATATGGTTGTTCCAGACTGCGGATTGCAGAGTTCCCTACCGTTCAGTTGTGTGAAGCAAAGTCAGCAGCCGCGCTGTTTAGTGCTGCTCTGGTTTCTGCACCGGCCTGGATTCAGCTTGATAGCACAATCGAAAGTTGAGTCCGAAAAGAAATGACGGGATTCATGGCTAACATTTCGTGACCGCAAGACACGACCAATTCATCTTCTAGACAGTTTCTCTGAATCGATAACCAAACCATAGAATCAATAACTTGGCGGACACCCCTGAGGCTTCCGACCCCACACAACCCCACATCCGCTTCATCGGAATTGAAGATGTTCAGGAGAGGCTGGCGCCGCCTTGTGCCCTCGCTGCACGATAATACCCATGATGATTCCGACAAGGAATTCGAGAGGAAATAGAAAGATGAGAAGGCTTCTGCTGACAATCGCCATCGTGACATTCTCCTGGACGAGCTGGGCCAAGTCTCCTACTGCGAAAGTTGAACAAGGCGAACTGAAAGGCACGATCGAAGACGGACTGACGGTTTATCGAGGTGTTCCTTTCGCTGCGCCGCCGGTGGGCGACTTGCGCTGGCGTGCGCCGCAGCCTGCCGCCAAGTGGCAGGGCATTCGGCCGGCGGATAAATTTGCGCCGCAGTGCATTCAAAGTATCGCGGGGATCACGACAAGCGAGGACTGCCTCTACCTGAATGTATGGAGCCCGGCCAAGTCGGCCTCCGCCCGGGNNCCCGGTTCTGGTATGGATTTACGGTGGCGGGTTCAGTGTCGGTGGCACCGCCGTTCCAACCTATAGTGGAGAGAAACTGGCACAGAAGGGGGTGGTGCTGGTCAGCATTGGCTACCGCCTGGGGGCGCTTGGCTTCCTCGCGCATCCGGAGTTGAGCGCGGAATCGCCGCAGCATGTCTCAGGCAACTATGGCNNGGCGGTGATCCGAACAAGGTGACGATCTTTGGCGAGTCTGCCGGAGGCATTGCCGTAAGCCAGCTGTGCGCATCTCCTCTGGCGAAGGGCCTCTTTGAGGGCGCGATCTCAGAGAGCGGCGGCTCATTCGGGTCAGCACGCAGCGGGGGCGGCCCGGGAGAGAATATGCGCCTGCTTGCCGATGCCGAGCGGAGCGGTGCGGAGTTTACAAAAACTGTTGGAGCCGCATCCATCGCTGACCTGCGGAAGGTGCCGCCGGAACAACTGCTGGCCGCCACACACGGCTTATTCTGGTCAATCATCGACGGCTGGGTGATTCCGTCGGATCAGTATTCCATCTACGAAAATAAGCAGTTCAACGACACACCGATTCTGGTTGGATACAACTCCGATGAGGGCGCGAGCTTTTCGCGCGACCGCTCGCCAAAGGATTACATTGACGGGGTTCGCAGGCGCTACGGGCCCTTCGCTGACAGCCTGCTGAAGGCCTACCCTACGGGCGAAACGAGTGTGCCCAAGACCGCCCGCGATCTGAGCCGCGATACAGCTTTTGGCTGGCACACATGGACGTGGGCGCGGAAAGAAACGAATCTGGGAAAGAACAAGGCCTACTACTACTATTTCGATCAGCATCCGGACTATCCAGCCGATTCTCCTCAGGCCGGCCACGGCTCGCCGCATGGGATGGAAGTTGAGTATGTCTTTGGGCACGTGACGGGCGGACCCACAGGGAAGCCGAGCGCGTCTGACTTTGTTATCTCCGATGCAATGGCGACGTATTGGACCAATTTCGCCAAGTACGGCGATCCGAACGGCAAAGGCATGCCCAAGTGGCCTGCGTTCAGCGACCAGGATCCCGAGCTTATGTATTTTTCCGGGACGGCCCACACCGGTCCAGTGCCCAATGAGGAAGGGCTCAAAACCCTGGATGCCTACTTCGCATGGCGACGCTCGCCGGAGGGTGTGCGAGCTTCGGCGGTCGAGGACGCCAAGCCCGCTACAACCAACGTGATGGGCGCGACGTATCCGCGCGTCCTTCCAGACCAAAGCGTGGCGTTCCAGTTCAAAGCTCCTAGCGCTCAGTCTCTGGATGTGGACATCACCGGAAAGAAGTTTCCGATGACGCGCGGTGCGGATGGAGTGTGGAGCGTGACGACCCCGCCGCTGGTTGCCGGGTTCCACTACTATGCGCTCGACGCGGACGGGGTTCGCATGAACGATCCGGGGAGCCACACGTACTTCGGCACCGGCGTGGACGCAAGCGGAATCGAGGTTCCCGAGGATGGCGTTGACTACTATCTCCAAAAGGATGTACCGCACGGCGATGTTCGGATCCGCATCTACCACTCAGCGATCACTGGCCAAGGTCGCCGTTGCTTCGTTTACACACCTCCGGGCTATGACGAAAACCCAAGCCTGCGTTATCCGGTGCTCTATTTGCAGCATGGATCGGGCGAGGATGAAACCGGATGGATCTTCCAGGGTCACGCCAACCTGATTCTCGACAATTTGATTGCAGAGAAGAAGGCGGTGCCGATGATCATCGTGATGGACAACGGCTATGCCTCGCGACCCGCAGGGCCGTTTGGACCGCCGAGCGCGGCTCCGGGGGACTTCAGCACGTTCGAGGAAGTGATGATCAAAGAGGTCATTCCCATGATCGACTCGAGCTTCCGCACGATCCCGGATCGTGATCATCGAGCGATGGCGGGCCTATCAATGGGAGCAAACCAGGCATTGCACCTTGCGACGGGCCACTTGGACACGTTTGCCTACATGGCAGGATTCAGCGGTACGATGAACGGCCTGAGTGCCGATGCGCTGGATCCCGCGACTGCGTTCAATGGGAGATTCAAAGACGGAGAAGGCTTCAACCAGCAGGTGAAGCTGCTCTGGCTGGGCATGGGCACAGAGGAGCCCGATTTCTTCCATGGATCCATCGGCGCTTTTCGCACGATGCTGGACAAGGCGGGGATCAAATACGTTTACTTTTCATCTCCCGGCACGGCCCATGAGTGGCTCACGTGGCGTAGGGATTTGCATGAGTTTGCGCCCATGCTCTTCCAGACTGCCGGCAAATGAAGTGACTGCGGTTGAGTGAAGTGCGCGACTGCATGGCTCCGCGTTTGCCCAAACGGAACAGACCAATGGAAGAGGAGCCTGAGAAGATTCCGTTCGCGGTCGCGGCAGAGGCGCACGCGGCGCATAGGCGTGGCGGGCGGAATCTTGGGGCGCGGCAATATTCGTTTTCAGGGNNGTTTTCAGGGGCTGGTTTTCAGGGGAACCGGCCGTGCATTCCCCTGGCCATGCGATGGCAGGTTTCTGAGGGCGGCGAACGCAGAGCGACCGGCCGGCAGTTCGAGACTGCCAGGCCGGGAAGTTGCGATTACTTGGTATCCGCGGCTGCCTTTTTGTGCTCCGCGAAGACGTGTGGTTGATGGCAGTTCACACACGTCTTGCCCTTCATGAATGGATCAGACTTGAGTTGTGCCACCTGATCGGTGTGACAGGTGTCACATGTGCTTACCCC
>PLST01000079.1 GCA_003164255.1 Acidobacteriaceae bacterium
CGTAAAGCTTGGATGGTTTCATTTGTATTTACCTCAGGCGGAATACTGGTTCGGGTGTGAAGAAAGGCCGGTCAGCCGTCTATTCGGGAATGCGTTGGAATGCGGTGCTGGCCGTTTTGGGGCGGAACAGTTGCGGCAATATAAACTGATTCCTGGATGAATTCATCAAGGGATCAGCAAATTGAGGCGCTTCAGGCCGCGCTCAAGGCGGCNNTCTCCGCCGAGTTCTCTACTGATGCCGAGCGGATGGAGCAGTGGACCAGCACCGCGAGACTCAGGCGGCTCGAAGTCGAGCGGATTGAGGCGCTTTTGGCCGAGGCGGCGGAGCCTTGTGGCTTGGCGCAACCAGGTTGCAATGAGACGATTGAAGCGAAAAACAGAATGGGAGAGANNAAATCGCCGGAATACTCTTGATCATTGCCGGGGTTGCAGCGCTTATCTACGGGGGATTCTCCTATACGAGCCAAAAGAAAGCCGTGGATCTGGGTGCAATCCAGATCGACAGAACAGAGCACCATCAACTCCCGATTCCTCCTATTCTTGGCGTCTTAGCCATCGTAGGAGGCGGCGTCTTGATTTATGCCGGGGCTAAACAGGGCCGCTGACACAAGGTAACTTTTCTCGATCGGTGCGGGAATTTGGGTCGGCCCGCATTTGCGGGGAATTGAATCTTGGAGACTCCGGGTGCATTCGGCGGGACAAGCAGGAACGGCCATCAGTCCTCATCCCGCCGCATGAGTGGCGGGTGGCGAAGATTGCATCGCTGGCTGCCGGCGTCTGCGGTCCGAGTCTAGGCTGGCTCCCGTATAGGCTCCAGACCGACTCAACGTTTGCCGATGGCTAGCCAGCGGGGCGACGGCGCGGTGACTCCGATTTACTCCCTGCTTGACTCGGTGGTCCGATATGCCTCGCGGCCAGCCTCGACCGCTGCGGTTACCCGGTTTGATTGGTCGTCCACGAGGCTCCTGCCACGCTCCACATACTCACCTACCTGCTCTTTGCCCTTGTCCACCAGCGTGCCTACCTGCTCGGCAGCCCGCTTTGAACGAGTTCGCAGGTACTCCGTTCCCTCGCGAGCACCACGAGCAATGTCCTCTCTGGTTTCGCGACCACTCTTGGGGGCATAAAGAACCCCCACCAGTGCACCGATGCCGAGTCCCGCCAGCAACCATGCCAAGCCCTGACCCTTGCTATCCTCAGCCATGTTGAAGCATCTCCTTTCACTCAGTTCCCAGAAAACCTAAACGTGCCAGATTCCACGATGCGCCGCAAATTGCCAGCCGTTTGTGCGGCCAATTCAGTGGTCCAGCGAATGGTCTCGCCGGGAAGAATCCGCGCCAAATCCCATCGCATTGAACGCAGCTTCAGGTGCAGTCGTTGCAAAGCCAGCCTTGATCTTGCGCACCTTTCTTACAGGCGTTCAAATATGCCCACGACAGCTACGGCTGGCCTGTAACGCTGATCGAGGCAGAACTCCTGGATCGCTCTCGATGCGGGTGGCTCATTTGAAGGCTAAATCACCAAATGTGCAGGCTCCTGCACCGAGGGTCTTCCACCTCAATCGCCACGATCTTGCACCGAGGGTCATCCATCTCGATGGCTACGCCCTGGAGCAGGCCCTTGCAACGGGGATCTTCCATCTCAATTACCACGCCTCTGAGCATGCCCTTGCACCGAGGGTCTTCCGCCTCAATCGCCGCGATCTTGCACCGAGGATCTTCCATCTCAATCACCACACCATCAGGCAGGCCCTTGCGCCCGACAGCTTTGTCAGCGGGCTGAAATCAGGTTGGCGCGTTCTCGAGGACGCGGACTTCCCCGCATTGGCCGATCAGGTGGTACTTCTGCGCTGGAAACAATAGGCGGCTTCTCGGAGTTATGCTCGGGCAATTGATCGAGCAGGACCACATTGAGCAGCGACTTGTGTACCTGGATGCGGCCGTTGTAATCGATAAAGCCGAGCTTGCGAAAGCGATTCATGAAGAAGCTGACGCGGGACCGCGTAGTGCCGATCATCTCTGCCAGGGTTTCCTGCGTAATGGGAGGGATGAAAGTTTCCCGTTCTCCCGGCTTGCCAAACTCCGCCATCAACAGGAGAATCCGCGCCAGACGCTTTTCGCTGGAGTTGAATAGCTGATCGACAAGGTCTGCCTGGGTCCTCATACTGCGGGCCAGCAGGAATTTCAGGAACCGGTCCGAGAAGGTATGCTCCTGATGCATCACGCGGATCATCTCATCCCTTCCAATCCTAAGCGCCATGCATGGGTTTATCGCGGTGGCCGTGGCCAGGCGCAGTCCAGGCACCGCCGCAAGCGACTCTTCTCCAACGAAATCGCCGGCGGAGAGAAGCGTGATCGTCGCCTCTTTCCCGTTGTGCGAAACGACGGTGAGCCTTGCCCGGCCGCTCTGAAGATAAAAGACGGAGTCTGCCGGATCTCCTTGGGCAAAAAAGGTCTGGTCCGGGTTCACGTCGATGATTCTTCGACCAAGGCCGGCGTGCGCAAGAAAATCGGCAGGGTCGAATGTGGAGTTGTTCTTGTCGATCATCGGCATGGAACCTCCTTCGAGGCGGCCAGGAAACGCGTTGCAGGCTGCGGTTGGCCTATCAGAGGCCAGGGAGGAACTGCTTCGGAGGATAAGAACCAAGCATTCCGCGCAGCCCGATCGGCAACGCAGGCCCCGAGTCGCTACCCCTGGGTTGAGGCCGCAACTTTCGGGGCGGATTTCCCACACTTGGGGCCCACTACACCAATGTCTTAAGTATTATCGCCCTGGCTCAAAAACCCTGTCTGTTCTGTTTTGCTCACCTTTGAGAGATTTCGCAGGACCCGATTGGGGTCACATGTTGAAGAATCGCCCAGTGAATCGTTGAGGTCTGGTCATTAACGAAGAGCATGCAACTGGCCTCGGCCAGACAGGATGGCCACTGCCTTTGGGGTCTGGTTTGTCTGGGTGCGATAGGAGGGAGCTATGAGAATCGGATTCGCTGGAGGGATTACGCTGTGCGTTTCGTTTTCGGCGGCATCGTAACGGCGCTTACGGGATTGATTGCCAAGCGGTATGGTCCGGGTGTCGCCGGA
>PLST01000011.1 GCA_003164255.1 Acidobacteriaceae bacterium
CGTGCCGGCCTAGCAGGCGGTGCATTGAAAGCTATTGGCCTGTCCGGAGCGCCCAGAATTCGTTCAATTGGGCGCTCTGTGCATTGGGAGCAGAGGCCTGGGGGGCCAACATGCCTCCGCCTCCACCGAACTTAAGTCGCTTAACATAAATGACTTACATCCCAGTCCCAAAAACCCGGTGGGTTTAATCCCAATTATGCCACCCGCAACCGTGCTCGAATACTGCTCAAGTTGTGGCGGCTCAACGGGGAACGTCACTGCTTCTGCACCGAACGCGGGATCCCTCCTGTCCCGACAGTCTCTCTTTATGTGCCTGTCCATTGCCGAAGTTTGCCGCGGGATGAAGTGCCGAGAAAAGGTTGGTTTGATTCCACACGATCAGATGTGTGGCCGCGACCGAAAAGTTTGTCGCAAATAGCGCCGATTGGGCCCTTCTTGCCGACTCGTCACACTCGTACCAGCGGCAGAAGCCTGTGCGGCGCCCGAAGCTTGGTCCGTGGCAACGCGCCATCGACCATCAGGATTCTGTGGCTAGGCGATTTTGCCCAAAATCCGACGCCAGCCGTAAACAAAATGCCGGTCTCTCAGGACGGAGCTTAGAGCGAGTTGATCCCATGCCGTAGCGACTTGCTCCGGGAAGAACATCGTGGCTCCACGCTTGTGGTGAGGGGCAGTCTTCCAATTCTCTTGAGGTGTCCAGTATTCATCGTATGGCATGTAGGGTTCAAATCGCGGCTCGCCCAGATGCCGTCCAAATTGGCTGAGATCGTTGTCCACCTCCATGACTGGAAGAACGATGTCCACTGCAAGGAACTCGTTTCTCGCCGCGTCGTAGAGCTCCTGATCTTCGAGAACGCTCGCCAGATCGAGAATCAGCGAAGCCACGTAACTCTCTGATCTCCGCCGCAAAGAGACGTGTTCATAGGGCGGTCCCAAGAGTCGGTTTGCTTCTTCCGTTGGCGAAGAATACGGCCCGGCCAGACCCAGATTCCCTTCGTCATATCGATCGGCAATCCAGGTTACCGCGGACAGCAGGAAAGAGTGAACGACATCGGCCTCTCCGTGTCGTGCGAGCAGCAACGTAACTGGCGCCAGCGAGATTGCCCAACGATCCGAAATGGGATGCGCAGCGCCAGCATTCGCCTGCACAAATTGGGTCAAATATTCTGCGATTGTTTCGCATAGGAGTGGCTCTGTGGACTCCACGAGCAGTGCGAGCAATGCGATTATTTCGAGCAGCGTGAGGCATCGTACCGGATAACTGAGGAAACTAGCGGGCGTGCGGTCCTGCTGAATCAGTTCGTCCGGTTGAAGGAATCTGCCGCGGCAGGATTCCCATAGTTGAGTGGCGTAGTAACGGAACAGCGCCCTCGCGGTGTCGATTGCCACTGCCGCGGTCTCCGGAAGCTGGCTTGTTCCGTGAACCGTCGCAAACGTTGAATGGAGCGACATCAAAGCGAGGTAACAGGCAAGATCGATCCGTCTCTGTTTGCGGCAGTGGCTGGCGATCACGGCAGCTTCGAGTAAATCGCGCAGATTCGATGGACTGCTTCCCGACCGAATCCATCCTCTCGAATGAACTTCGAGAACATCGAAGTTGAGGTCCTTTCCTTCGGTTTCCAAAATCTGCAGCAGGGAAAGAGGGGAGCCACTGAGGCTGACGGGATTGACCGCCAGCATCTCGACCAGTGTGTCTCTGTCCCAGGTAACAAACTCACTTTCCCTGGGCTGAGCCAGATGTTCTCGGTACTCTTGAGCATCCAACGCGGCGCCGCCGACTAGCCTTCCTGTGGTGACGAAGCGGGCTTTCCTCGGCATCGCTTTGTCGAAATTCGGATGTGCGAGAGCGTTGGTGCGGAGCATGTCGATTTGTCCCCGACATGCCCTCCAGTCGGACAAGCCGAGATCGCCTGCCTTGGTTTGAAAGGCATACTGGTACTCGACTCCATCCTTTTTCAGCTTGGCGATGAAATCCTTGCCGAACTCGAAGGACCGGTGCAGGAAATGAATAAAGGTGAACCCATGAAGTCGAAGCAGGGCGATAAAAGGCGTGTCGAACTCCCGTTCTGTGAGGGAGTCAATGTAGTTTCCGATGGCGGCGGCGAGCATTGAATTCCGTGCGCTTCCTTTCGATCAGTTCATCCAGCGCTTTCTGCTGGGCGGGCGTGATGGGCGGCAAAGAACGGAGACGTTCGGCCATCAAGGGATGCATGACCAATGTCGGCAATTCTGGCTTGCCTTCCCGATCAAATTGGAGCTCAATTCGTTCGAGTCCCTCCAGGTAGAGCTCAAAGCTGAAAGGCCGGCCACCGGCATCCGCACCTGTGCCCGCCGCATCGCAGGTGCGATGAAATACGTCAAAAACGTGAGGCATCACCTGAGCCAGCCGCTCTTCGGATGCGTTGTTCACCTGCTCAGCGAGCGCCTCAAGGTTACAAGTACGGATATCATCCCATTGAAAGACTACGGTATGGACGGTGATGAGGAGGAGGAAGGCGATCATGTCGATCAAGACGATGATCAACGAAATGGCGTTGCCCATTTGCCGCATGGTGCGCACACACTTTACCCGCAAAATACCGAGGGGTATTCACGGAGAGCCGGGGGACATTGATTCCCAAACCTGGCACCTCCACAAATGAACAATATCGCGCGATCGCAATCACCCCCGCTCTGCTCCGATGTCAAGGTGGACTCGTGGTGCTGAATGCTTCTTCCGTGGAACTGGGGGTCGACTTCCGGCGTATCAGCGCTGAACCCAAAGGGGTCGGACTCATCTTCAGCCACCCACGAACCCTTGCCCTACGGCGAGGGCCACGGATTCATGCCGAAAGTCCTTTTCGGATGGAGATCAGAAGCCGACAAGGACAGCCGCAATCCCAGACACTGGTCTTGCGAGATGATCAATTTGCCCAATTACCTTGCCAGAATCGTGCTGTGGCTCCAAAGGCTACTTGAGTGGCTGTCCGTTTTCGGTAAGTTGCGAGAGAAGTGCTTGGCCTTGACGCTGAACGGGAGGCGGCAGTTTCGCGTAGTAAAGTTCTTCGGCCACATCCTGCCCTGTCGTGAGCGCATATGCGATGTAGTCCCTCAAGGCTGCCTAGTTTCCATCGAGGCCCTTATCCGATCCTGAAGCATCTTGGCGTTATTGGCCTGACCGTCACGCTCTACCTGATTGGAACAGGGCTCTCCATGAAGACTCTCCGCGAAGTGGGTGCTCGCCCTTTCCTCCAGGGTGTCCTTCTCTGGCTTTTCGTCGCGGTGGGATCGCTTTCGCTTCTCCTCAGGGGCTGGATTCACCTTTAGGGCTACCAGGCTCAGAGCAACCACAGGAATTGGAACGGCAGGCGCTTCTCTATTCGCCGTGATCTTTCCAAACCGCTAACATATTGCGCTCAACTCATGAGATGCCGAGGCGAGCAAAGATCGGAACCTTCACTACGTCCAGCGCCAACCCAAACGCGATTGCGGCGGCAAACGTGCAGGTGACGACCGAAAGGGCTAAGGGAGCCATGGCGATTCCGTAAATTGCCAGCGTTGAGATGATGAGAACGTCCGCTACGGAAGATAGTACGAGGATCAGGCTGGGGCGCAATCCCCACAAGTACTGCCGCACGCGTATCACATAAGTTGTGGCCTGGCTTCCAAACACTATACCGACAGCGCAAAGGGTTCTGAGTGCGTCTATGCCGAGATGCATTTCGAATTTACCAATAGCCAAGATTGCTGTAGAGAACGCAAGGAAACAGAGCCCCAGGATGACGCCAGCGATCGTGATCCTGCCGATTTGCCATGAGTTCGGCATCTTCGACGGTTGCACTCTATCGGTCGCCAGTGACATAGCGAGGAAATCGCCGCTGATCATCACGATCACCATCAGCATGGGTGTCAGGACCGCGTGCCCGGTCATGATCAGGCCGGTTGCCAGCAGGAGCACCTGCACAATCTTTTTTATTACCGAGTTCAGCGTATAGGTGAGAATGCGCTGAAACGTGACCCTGCCCTCTTTCACTGCGGCAACAATGCCGCCCAGCCCAGCTTGGGTGAGTACAACCCCTGCCGCCGATTTCGCCACATCGGTAGCCGTCGAGACGGCAATGCCGATCTGCGCCTGGCGCAGCGCGGGTGCGTCATTGGCGCCATCGCCGCACATCCCAACCGTATGCCCGCTTTTCTGGAAGGCCTTGACAAGGTCGTACTTGCCTTCTGGAAGTATGCCTGCGAATACTGCGAAATCCTGCGGCTTGATACCCTCGGGAAGCTTTCCGGGCGGGCAAACAGGCCCGGTCAACCCGACCTTGTGAGCGACAATTGCCGCCGTTGCCGGGGCATCTCCCGTCACCATGACCGTGGCCACACCGAGTGCATGCAATTCTGAGATGAGTGAACTCGAATCCGATCGCGGCGGGTCGCTGAGGGCGATCATGCCGATAAGCTGAAGGGAAGCCGATGGCCCGGCGGCGACCGCCAAAACCCTGAAGCCTTGCTTCTCCAGTTCATCGACCATCGCAGCCGCAGCGGGCGACGAGGCCGTGAGGGCGGCGACCGCGTTATAGGCGCCCTTGACGATGCGCTCTGCGCCCCCCTTTGCATCTGTTGCCGTTGCCTCCGATGTCTTCTTGGCTGGGTCGAACGGCACAAACGTGGCCAGCTTTGGCAGGTCCTGCGCCGGCTTTTTCGAGGCGGCAGAGCGAATTGCCGCATCGACCGAATCCTGACCGCCCTCCGAACTCGCCAGGGCTGCCATGCCGAGAACGTGCGCTTCGTCAAATCCGGGCAATGGGCGAACGCTTGTCACTGAAAGCGCATTGAGGGTTAAAGTTCCGGTTTTATCCGAGCACAACACATCGATCGAAGCTGCCTCGTCCACCGCAGAGAGACGTGTCGGCAGCACACCCAGCTTCGCCAGCGCGCGAGCTCCGATTGCGGCCGCAAGGGTGAATGTTGCAGGCAACGCAACTGGGATGGCTGCAAGGACCGACGTGAGCAACAGAGGAACCATCTCACTCCACGGCATCGCATGAAAATAGGCGTATGCTCCCATAGCAAGAATCAAGGAGCCATTGAAAATCGCAAGGTTGCGCACGATCTTGAGCACAGCCTTCTGCTGCGTGCTTACCACATGCGCGGTGCGTACGAGTTCCGCCGTGCGACCGAACTTCGTGCGTGCTCCCGTAGCCGTAACTACGGCCGTTGCTTCACCGCGCCGGACGAGAGCTCCGGCATAGCTGTCTACGCCTGCTCCGGCCTCAATGGGCAGGGATTCGCCGGTGAGCATCGACTGATCGAGTTGAACCGATCCGCCAGTCAAATGCACATCGGCAGCGACAACGGCGCCAAGGGACAGCTTCACCAAGTCGCCACAGACCAAATCCGCGGCGGGCACAGTCTTCCATTGGCCATCGCGCTGGACAGAGGCATTGAGAGCGAGCCGCGACTTCAGTGCCGCCAAGGTGGCCTGGGCGCGAGCCTCCTGGAAGTAGGCAAGCGCTGCATTGAAGACCAGCAAGGCCGCAATGACCGCGGCCTCGTAATACTTGTGCAGTACAAGCTCAAGCACAACGGAGGCTTCGAGCAACCATGGGACCGGTGCCCAGAACTTTGTTAATGCATTTCGTAGCGGATGAGCCGAGGTATCTGGCATTGCATTTGGCCCGTCCTTTGTAAGACGAGCATGGGCCTCATCGCTCGTAAGCCCTTCCGAGACGCTATCCTGAACTGCCTTTGTCGGTTGACTCGAAGGCGAGGAAGCGACGCCGACCCTTGCACTCATTATGAGGCACCTCTAGCGCTGTTTTCGCTACCACCATTCCGAAACGCGCCTGGAGTATTATTCTCCTCGAATCACAATGACATGGCCTGTACTCTTTAAGACATGTAGCGCGTTGCCCAGATACCATCAGTGAATCGCAGTTGCCTTTTCCTTGAGCAGGTCGCAGCATTTAGCGCGTAATTGAAAAAAGGCTCGCTCGACGCCCGCCTAATTCCTGCTTGAGATTCCCCATCCCGTCTGTTGTACTGGGCCGCATAGTCCGCTGCGATCTCAGAAATTGGGCGTAATCTGAGTTAATTTCGAATAGGCTCTGTCCGCTGGAATTGAGCAATGATAGCCACGTATACAGCGCGGCTGCTTCCACGGTCCGGTCGGCGGCGGACTACACGGCGCGAGCGATCCCCCACTTCGAAGGCGTTGACCTCCCGCTGGAAGAAGTGCGAATCCTCCGGCAGCGATGATCCGTAGATGGGACGCAGACACATGTATTGCCGACCACTCCGTACTGCCTAGATCCATTTCTTCCACAGCAACCAGACCTTGACCCCCTGCGTAAGGCACGTGTAGGCAAGCAGCGTGGCGAGCAAAATCGGCCAGTAAAGCATCGGTAGATGCACGAGGCCAAGTGAAGATGCCAATGGGGAATACGGAAGCCAAGCTCCGAAGGCCATGATGGCGATTGTTGTCAGTGTCAGAGACCAGCTTGCGCGGCTCTGAAAGAAGGGGATCTTGTTGGTGCGAATGATGTGGATGACGAGTGTCTGCGTCATGATGGACTCGACGAACCAGCCGGTCTGAAATAACGGCGCGCGGGATGGATCCCAGCACTTGAACAGATAGAGCATAACAAAGAAGGTTGTGTAGTCGAAGATCGAGCTGATGGGACCAATGCAGAGGATAAACCGCTTGATTTCCCCGACGTCCCAGGGCCGTGGCCGCGCCACCAGTTCTCCGTCCACTGCGTCCGTCGGAATCGGGACTTGAGAGAAGTCATACAGCATGTTGTTCGTCAGAATCTGGATTGGGGCCATTGGGATGAACGGCAGAAAGGCGCTCGCTCCCAAAACGCTGAACATATTGCCAAAGTTGGAACTGGCTCCCATCCGAATGTATTTAATGATGTTCGCGAATACCTTTCGCCCCTCAATGACACCCCCTTCGAGCACCATCAGGTCTTTCTCAAGGAGAATAAGATCCGCTGACTCCTTGGCAATGTCCACCGCTGTATCTACCGAGATGCCGATGTCCGCGGCATGCAACGCAGGAGCATCGTTGATTCCGTCTCCCATGTATCCGACCACATGTCCCTTGCTGCGGAGAAGGCGAACGATCCGCTGCTTGTGAGCGGGAGTCAGTCGCGCGAAGAGCGTTGTCTTTTCCGCCGCATCCGCCAACTCGGGATCGGACATTTTCTCCACGGCCTCGCCCAGGAGCATTGGATCCGGCTCAAGTCCCACGTCCCGGCACACCTTGCGGCTGATCAAGTCGTTGTCGCCGGTGAGGATCTTCACTCCTACGCCGTGCTTGTGCAGCGCCTGGATTGCGATTGCCGCCGTGCTTTTGGGCGGGTCGAGAAATGCAACATAGCCCTTTAGCACCAGGTCGCGCTCGTCCTCCTTGGAGCAAGATTGCTTGCCCGGTAGTTCCTTGACGGCCACGGCCAGCACCCGGAAGCCGTCGCTGCTGAGGCTCGCATACTCGTCCCGCAACCCTTTCATCAGCGCGGGATCCATCGGCGACAGCTTCCCGTCCAACTCGAATTGAGAGCACTGATGGAAGATCTCTTCCGGCGCGCCTTTGGTCAGCAGGACTGCTTTACCTTCAGGAGTTTCCACCATCACTGACATCATGCGCCGCGTGAAATCGAAAGGGATCTCATCGAGCTTCTTGTACTTTTCGATGAGTGCTTGCTGATGAAAATCCGAACTATTCAGAATCGCCGTGTCGAGCAGATTTTTGAGGCCGGTCTGGAAGTGGCTGATGAGGTAACCGTCCATCAGCACCTCGTCGGTTTCCCGTCCCGCAACGTTGCAATGCCGCTGCAGGACCACACGATCCTCGGTCAGTGTGCCGGTCTTATCCGTGCACAATACATCCATCCCGCCAAAGTTCTGAATGGCATTGAGGCGCTTGACGATCACTTTCTTGCGGCTCATTGCGATGGCGCCCTTGGACAGGCACACGGAGACGATCATGGGCAGCATCTCGGGGGTCAGACCCACGGCCACGGCCATCGCGAAGAAGAATGCACTCTTCCAATCGTGCTTGGTAAAGCCGTTGATCAGGAAAACCAGAGGCACCATGACTGCCATGAGACGGATCATCAGCCACGTGAAGCCGCTCAGGCCGCGGTCGAAACTGGTAGGGGGCGCATCCTCCGTGATCGAACCGGCCATGGTGCCGAGATAAGTGTTTACTCCCGTCACCACCACCACCGCGGTTGCCGTGCCGCTTTCAACGCTCGTTCCCATGAAGCAGATGTTCTTCAGGTCGATCGGCGAATTGGAGGCTTTGGGGTCCGGATCGTGGAACTTCTCCACAGGATAGGACTCTCCCGTAAGAGTGCCCTGGCTCACGAACAGGTCTTTCGCGGAGAGAACTCGCACATCGCCGGG
>PLST01000179.1:0-1876 GCA_003164255.1 Acidobacteriaceae bacterium
CATGAGAAAAACTTTGGCGCGATGGCCGTCAGCAAGCGCCTTGCCCATGCGCTGCTCGCTCACCCCGCCGTTGTAATCCCAACAGTTGTCGAGGAAGTTGATGCCGCGCTCGATAGACTGGTGGACGATGCGTATGGCTTCAGCCTCATCGAGGTTGGGTTTGCCCAGATGGTAGCCGCCGAGTCCAATGGCGGAGACGCGCTCCCCCGTCCGTCCAAGGGTCCGGTAGATCATGCCGTCCGTGTTGGGGGTGCTGTCAGCAGCATTCATCATGGGTGTGATGAGTTGCCCGGTTGTCGCCAGACTCGCTGCTACCGATGCCGTCTTCAGAAAATCTCTCCGGTCCATTACGCCTCCTCAGATTCCTACCGTTGGATGTGGGTATAAATCGACTGCATGAGTTCGTCAAGCGGATACAAGCTCCCTTCACGGAAGGCTTTCCTATTCCCTGAACTCTATTCCCTGTCTTTGGCTTTGCGCGGGGCCTTGGCCAGCCGCGCCAGAACAGCCTGCTCGCGCAGAACCTGCCTGAGTGGCCGCGCGGGCGTACCGTAGAACACGGTCCCGGGCTTCACCCCTTCGTTCGTAAGCTTTGATCCGCTGAAGACGCCCGCCTGCCCTCCCAGTATCACACCGGGGCCGATGTGCACGTGGTCGCCAATGCCGACCTGTCCGGCGATGACCGCTCCATTGCCGACCGTCGACGAGCCGGAGATGCCGGTTCCCATGACGAGGATGACGTCCTCACCGATGTCGCAGTTGTGGCCGACATGGACCAGGTTGTCAATTTTTGTGCCGCGGCCGATGCGGGTCTGCTTGAGCGCGCCGCGATCAACTGTAGAGTTGGCGCCGATTTCAACGTCGTCTTCAATGAGGAGTGTTCCCTGCTGCGGAAATTGCGTGTAAGCGCCGGTGATGGAGTCGCGCACGTAGCCGAAGCCGTCGGCACCGAGGACTGCGCCGGCGTGGATGACGACGCGATTGCCGAGGGTGGTACCGGGATAGAGAACGGCGCGCGGATAGATGCGGCAATCTTCGCCAATGACGACGCCTTCGCCGATGACCGCGCCGGCTTCGATGCGGGTGCGTGCGCCGATGACGGCGTGAGAGCCGATGACTGCGCCGGGGCCGAGGAAAACGTCTTTGCCCAGCTTGACGTGGGCGCCCATGTGGTGGGGTTGAGGAAGAAGCGGATTTTCAGGAGCTGGCTTGAGGAGCTTGGCGGCCTTGGCGAACCAGAGGCGCGGCTGATCGGCTTCGACAACGGCGATGTTTGGATTGGGGGCGTAAGTTTCGAGAGAGTTGCGCTTGAGGACCAGGGCACCGGCTGAGCTTGCGAGGGCTTTCGCGGCGGAGGCGGCGTCTTCGGCGAAGACCAAGTGGTGGGAGCTTGCCGCTTGGGAATCAGCGACACCGGCAAGATCGGTTGCCACGCTTCCCTGCACCAGCTTGCCGCCCAGCTTCTCGATCAGTTCGCCTAACGTCATTCGTTTCTCCTCGGAGCTTGATGCGTTTCTGCTCAGTACAAGCCGGGTTCTCCGGCGGGTCGCGTCTTCCACCGGCGGTGAATCCACAGCCACTGGTCAGGATAGCGCCTGATCCAGGATTCGATGGCTTCGGTACACAACTGCGTTCCTGCAAGAATGTCGGCTTGGACGTCTTTGGTATGGGGAATGGCGACCTCCGGCCCGAAGTGCAACACGTAACGCTGCTCCGACGCCTCCCAAAGCATGAACCCCGGCAGCACCGCCGCCCCTGTTTTGCGGGCCACGTGAGCCAGGCCCGTAGCCGTACATGCCTCGATGCCGAAGAACTTCACAAATGCGCCTTGCGGCGGGGTCATGTTGGTGTCCATCAGGATGCCGACTGTTCCGCC
>PLST01000179.1:1934-4859 GCA_003164255.1 Acidobacteriaceae bacterium
CGCAGCCAATCGCGGGTGTTTTCGCGGGTGTAACGGGTCATGCGGCAGAACTCGACCAATTGCCAGCCGAGATTGATGTAAACCTGGCGCAGGATTTTTTTCTTCGCCTTGGGCGAGAGCTCTGGGAGAGCCATCGCGAGATTGCGGACGCCAACCCGGCGCAGGCGGCCGAAGAGCCAGTAGACGAGAAAGGCAAGTCCGCCGGCAAACAAGCGCGCCACGCTCCGCGGCATGCGCCCCAGAGTGCGCGCCACGGCGACGACCAGCCAGTACTCGATGGATTCCCGCATGGTGGATGGCAAACACCAGTTTAGCCGTTTGGTGCGGTGCAGGTGCGGGACGGACAAAAGGAAAGTGCGGTCCGCCTGAAGCTGAACCGCACTTTGTTTCGTGAATTCGATTTCGGACTATTGATGGTGCGCAGAAACAAAGGCATGAGCCACGGTGCGCACGAACGGCACAGCGCCCTCGGGCACGGGAACGTCGCCCTTGAGGACCGCATCGAAATCGTGCGGGGCTCCGAAGTAGACATCTGTGTCTTCCTTGTTCTGGCTTACGCTGGTTCCGTCGAGATCGATGCCGGCAAACAGGCCCTTGGTGCGCGAGTAGCTAAGCAACTCTGCGTTCATCTTCCAGTCAGTGGAAGCCTGACCGCTGCGGCCTACCGGGCCTGCGGCAGCTGAGGCGTCGCCACCGATCTTGAATTTGTTCTTGAGCAAGTCCTGGAATCCGCGGTCGTTGACAGCGACCAGAACAAGGTCTGTGGACTGGCCGCCGATCTGGAAGCCGAAGGAACCGCCGGCCATGCGGATAAAGACTGGAGCGCTCCAGCCATGGCCCGTGCGGCAGGTGACGACTCCCTGGCCGTACTGGCCGCCGACAACGAAGGCGCCCTTCAACATGCCGGGCACAACTGCGACGCATGTGGCTTGGTGGAGGATGTTCAGGGGGATGCTCCTGTCTTGTGCATTGAGAATCTGGTCGAGGACAACCTTGGCAGCGTCGACGCGGGCCTGCAGATCGTCCCTTGAGGAAGCTGCAAAAGCATGCGAGGAGAGCAGAAGGCAAAGGCAGATCGAGGCGAAAGTCTTCTTCATTTCCATTTCCTTTCCTAGTCATGGCCCTTCCGGGGTCGTAAAGGGCGAGTCTTCAATTGAAACAACAGAATCCGGGGGCCCCTGGCTCCTGGGCCGGCAACCATGGAACTGGCTAAAGCTGACCTTCGGCTCCCCGGCGACCACTTCTCGAACAGCCTACAACATCCGAGCACGCGAGTACGCACATTGTTTCGCATGAAGAAGTTACGGCCCACAAATGGCGCGCAGGCGAACGAGAGCGAACGATTCGCTCAACATGCTCTGATGCGGTTAAGGGCCGTTGGGATGGACAAGGGGGGCTTACGGCGGGGGAGGGCTAGCTGGTGAGGCGCAAATCTGTTGAAAAACGAAAAAAGAGGAGTTCCCAGGCATCATGAAACATGCTGCCTGGGAACTCCTTTCCCCAGATCTGCGTTGTTTCTGTAAACATCTTTGTGGATAACGGGGAATAGAACAAGAGTACGAAAGGGTTGTGGCGCTAAGTAACAGGGCTTGTTAACTATTTAGTTATTAGATCGAAGGGCGTTTTCGGGAATCGGCGTGAGCCGTTTTCCCCGACGGCAGCATGAATAAGTCTGGCGCCGCCATGGAGAGCTTGATGCGATTGTCCACCCCCGCTTTGTGCATCAGCCGGCCCAGGTGAGCACGCACGGTTCGCTCCTCAATACCGAGCGCTTTTGCGATTTCGCGGTTGGAGCGGGCCTTCATGATGAGTTCGAGCACCTGGCGCTCGCGCGCGGTGAGCTTGGCAGTGGGCAGGTCGCGCTTTGAAGCCGAGGTTTTGAGGAGACGATCAATAAGCTTGGAGAGTAGCCGGCGGGGCGCCCAGATGGAGCCCTCGGTGACCACTTCAATGGCCTTGCGGACCATGGCAGGAGGCGCGCTCAGATCAAGGTAAGCCCGGCCTCCGCCAATGATGGCGCTGAAGACCAGTTCTTCATCTTCCTCCGGTCCGATGACGATCAAGCGGATGTCGGGACGGAGCCGGCGGATGTGGTCGAGTGTCTTGAGCCGTGAATGCGAACCGTGCAGATCGACGACCATGTAGTGAAGATCCCGCGCTTCGAGCAGCTCAGACGTGCTGCCCGTAACCGGGAGGAGCTGGGCACGGTTTGGCCCGGCTGGCTGGTCGAAAATGCTGGCAAGCCCCGCAAGTCTTATGGGCTCTTCAGCTACCAGGCCGATGCGAATCGGCCCGGAACTGCGATTTGAATTCATGTTGCTGTTCCTGTTCCCAGTCAGGAGAGCGGCTCGCCGTGCAGTGCCACAAACGTGTGCCCCGCATTTGAAACCGTTTTTTGCCCTAGCGTAAAACCGGCCAATCGGCTGGCCAGCGACATCTTCAGAGTTTGGGGAGCACTATTCCCTGTTGGTTCTGGTATTTGCCCTTGCGATCGGCATAGCTGACTTCGCAAGGCTCATCGGAACGGAAAAACAGAATCTGGCACAGCCCTTCGTTGGCATAAACCTTTGCCGGCAATGGAGTGGTATTTGAAATCTCGAGGGTGACAAAACCCTCCCACTCCGGCTCAAACGGGGTTACGTTCACGATGATTCCGCAACGCGCGTAGGTTGACTTGCCCACGCAGATCGTCAAGACATCGCGCGGAATGCGAAAATACTCCACTGACCGTGCCAAGGCGAAGGAGTTGGGCGGGATAATTACCGACGGGGCAGTCACCGAAACAAAGGAGCGCTCGTCGAAGGCCTTGGGATCGATGATGGCGCTGTTGACGTTGGTAAATATCTTGAATTCGTCTGAGACTCTGAGATCGTACCCATAGGAAGAAAGGCCATACGAGATCACGCCGCTGGCGACCTGTTTTTC
>PLST01000179.1:4884-5896 GCA_003164255.1 Acidobacteriaceae bacterium
CAAGGGAGGGCTGAAAAAACGGCCGGGGAGTGAGAGTTCCGGCTTTTCCCCGGTGGAAAAAGGGGCGCAAATTCATTCTGCTGTTCCATAATCGCGGCAAAATCTGTACCATCACCACTGTAAGGCGTAGTACATTCATTAGCAGTCGCGCCAGCGAGGATACCCGATTGATTAAACAAGACATCGTCCATCAAGTAATCGAGCGCACGGGCCTACCGCGGACGAAGGCAGAGGCTGCGGTGGATACGGTTTTTGAGGGCCTGAAACAGGCTCTGGCCGCCGGGGAGCGCATCGAACTGCGCGGATTTGGCGTATTCAGCGTCCGCGCCCGCAAAACCGGCATTGGCCGCAACCCACGCACGGGCACCGAGGTCAGCATCACCCCCGGCAAGGCTGTGCGTTTCAAGCCCGGCAAGGAACTCCATTCTCTTGAAACGGGCGGCGCACCTCCCGCCTGAACCCACCCAGGCAAGGGCGACGGACGGGCTGCGGGCAAAGCTGAACGGATTGCCCTGCGAAGCGTGTCCTCACGCCTGAGACGAACATAAGTCCCCTCAGACTCCTTCGAAATGACGAGGAAACTGGTGCGCCAAATCTTCCGGGAGTATGCCCTGCCGGCGCTGCTCCTCGCCGCCAGTGTAGTGACCACGACGGCCAATGGCGCCCGCTTCATGCAGAATTTTCTTGANNNNCACGGAATCAGCGCCTCATTACCGTGGATTCTTCCTGCGCCGACGCTGAGCGGCACGGTTGGAGCCGTGATCCGGATCCGGTCGCGCATTCCCAGCCGCAATGCGCTGATGGACGTTGGGATTTATGGTCCGCTAGCCGGTTATGTGGCTTCGGTGATCGCAGTGGGAGCCGGTTTTGCCCTGAGCTTCAACTCTGTGGCCGATGCGCCCGATGCAATCGTGGTGTTTGGAAGCGAACCGATCACGATTCGCGCGCTGCATGCTCTGCTGGCGCACTGGAACCCGGCAATCCCTTCCTTCGACCACATCGCGCCTCATCC
>PLST01000179.1:5935-9981 GCA_003164255.1 Acidobacteriaceae bacterium
CTGATTCCGGCCATGCGCCACCCGAGCGTTCCGGTGGAGACGCATTTGAGCCGAGGGCGCATGGTTCTGGCTTTCATCGGGCTCGCCATCTTTCTGCTGACGTTTACGCCCACGCCGTTTGAGGGCGACTCGCTGATGCAACTTCTGAATTGGAATCCATTGGGCGCAACACAGCCATAGCCGACGCAGAGTTACGCGCAGGAGGCTGACGATTCGCCAATTCCATGCTGCCGCTTTTCCACTCTGGTTCGGCCAGTCTCGACGGCCCCCTGGAACGATACAATCGGTCAAGCGGTCTAGGCTGGTTGCTATTCACGGCCGAGCAAAAGGAGCACGTTCACGCATGGGTTATCAGGTTCTGGCCAGGAAATATCGCCCGCAGCGCTTTGCCGACGTGGCGGGCCAGGACCACGTGACGCGCACACTGATGAACGCGCTGAGCCAGAACCGGATCGCGCACGGCTACATCTTCTCAGGGCATCGCGGGATTGGAAAAACCACCATTGCGCGCATTGTGGCGATGGCTCTGAACTGCCGAAACGCAGTTGGCTCGCCGGAGAGGCCGACGCCGGAACCATGCGGGGTATGCGATTCCTGCATTGAGGTGAGGCAGGGCAACGCGGTGGACGTGATCGAGATCGATGCGGCCACCAACCGAGGCATCGATGAGATTCGCGAACTGCGGGATGCGGCGCGCTACTCACCTGCCCGCGATCGCTACAAGATTTACATCCTCGATGAAGCTCACCAGATTACCGAAGCTGCCTTCAACGCGCTGCTGAAGACACTGGAAGAGCCGCCTGCGCATGTGATCTTCATGATGGCGACGACGGAGCCGGAGAACATTCCGCAGACGATTCGCTCGCGCTGCCAGCACTTCAGTTTTCATGCGGTCAAGTTCGACGACATCCTTACGCAGTTGAAGACGATTGCAGAGCAGGAGCAGGTGACAGCCGAAGAGGCGGCACTGGCATTGCTGGCTGAAGCCGGCGACGGCTCGATGCGCGATGCGCTTTCGATCATGGACCAGGCCATTGCATCGGCCCCGATGGAGGACGGCAGGCCGGTGCTTTCATCGGCACAGATTCGCGAGTTGATGGGCGCAGTGCCGAATGCAGTTTTCGAACGGCTGCTTGAGGCTGTAGCCGCCGGCCAGAGTGCGGAGCTGATGGAACAGCTGAACCTGCTGGTGAATGCGGGGCATAGTCCCTCCTCGCTGGCGCGCCAGATGTCTCGCTATCTGCGCAACGCGCTGATGGCGAAGCTGGGCGGCGAACAGACCGAACTGCTGCAGATTTCATCGGACGAGCGGGCGCGTGCGGTGCGCACGGCACTGCTGTTTACCGAGGAAGAGCTGACGCGGAATCTGCAGATTGTGCTGCGTACGTTTGACGATTTGAATTACCGGCAGGAACAGCGGTTTCATCTCGAACTGGGGCTGATCAAGCTGATCCATGCGCAACGGCTGCTGCCGATTGAGGAGTTGCTGAGCGGAGTGGCGAGTGGCGCGGGAATGCGTAATACTGGAACTCCGAGCGCGCCGCGTGCTGCGGCCGCAAGCCCTCAACGGCCGGCAGCAACCCCTGTGGCAAAACCCGGCCCGGCAGCGCCTTCGATCTCGCCGTTTGGAAGCAGCGGATGGGGCTCAGGCCCGAGCATGAAGCAGAGTGCTTCATCGAGCCCGGTGGCCGAAATGGAGCGCAGTGCACCTGCCGTACAGATGCAGGCGGAGCCCTCGAAAGCCGTGCCCAATCCACCGCGTGAGCCTGTTGCGTTTACAGCGATTGGATCGCAGGCTCTGGGATATGCATCGACAACAAACCTGACTGAGGGAGCGCTGGCGATGGCTCCTGAGCCGGCGCCGGCGAAAACCGCACCAGCTATTGCTTCCGGCGCTGCCCCGACGATTGATTCACTGCGACCTGCGGTTGGATCGGCGCTTGTGAATGCGGGTCACGGCTCGGCGGCGCAGTTGCTGGGATCGGGTAGCTGGGTTCTCGACAGCGCAAGCCTGCGCATCGAGGTTCCGGGCGTGGGCAAGAAAATGCTGACGTTGACTGTGAATGCAGCAGCCGAGAAGATCATCCGGCTGGAGTTGCAGAGGCTGGGAGCGCCGGCCCGGTTCATGGTGGTGCCGGGCGAAGGAAGCGTGCAAGCGGCTCCAACAGCGCCTCCCCTCGCGGGGAGTGCTCAAGAGGCGGCCCTGGCGCATCCAATGGTGCAGCGGGCGAAGGAGATTTTCAACGCGGATGTGCGCAGCGTGGTGGATCTACGTCAAAAGTAGCGAGCCGAGTTTGAGCAGGCCACCAGAATCGGCGCACAGGAAAAAAGGCTGCACAGGAGAACAAGACAATGATCAATCCGCTCAAAATTACGGAGATGCTTTCGCAGGCCAACCAGATGCAGGAGGAAGTGCAGCGCAAGCTCGGTGAGGCGGTTGTTGAAGCGGAGAGCGGGGGCGGTGCGGTGACGGCGACCATGAACGGGAAGAAGCAACTGCTTCGGCTGCACATCGATCCCTCGGCCGTGGTTGGACTTTCAGGTGGCAGTCCTGACGTGGAGATGCTGGAAGACCTGGTGGTGTCAGCGGTGAACGCGGCAGGCAGCAAGGCGGACGAGATTATTAAGACAAGCCTGCAGGGAATGCTGGGGGGACTGAAGATTCCCGGGCTGGGCGCCTGACGTCTTTTTGCATGCTGTGCCAGTTGTGAGAAGTACGGAGGCGACCCCTTGTCACGTTACGCCGAGCCGATGGCGCGGCTCATTGAAGAGTTAAAGAAGCTGCCGGGTGTGGGAACCAAGAGCGCCCAGCGGTTTGCCTTTCATATCCTGCGTGCGACGGATGATGACGCCGCGTCGCTGGCCGATGCGGTGCGCGGGTTGAAGGCAAGCCTGCGGCTGTGCTCCATCTGCAACAACGTGACTGACATCGATCCTTGCGCATACTGCGCCAGTCCAACGCGCAACCAGCGACAGGTGTGCGTCGTGGAAGAGCCCACCAGCATTGAGGCCGTGGAGCGCTCGCGTGGATTTCAGGGGGTGTATCACGTGCTGCACGGAACACTTTCGCCGCTGCACGGTGTGGGCCCGGAGCAGTTGCGTGGCGGGACGCTGGTGGCGCGTGTGGAGCGCGGCGAGGTGGACGAAGTGATCCTGGCGACGAGTCCTACACTTGAGGGCGAGGCTACTGCAAGTTGGCTGGCTGGCGCATTGCGTGGGCTGCCGGTGCGGGTTACGCGGATTGCGACGGGGGTTCCGGCGGGGAGCGATATTGAGTATGCCGATGAGGTGACGATGGCGCGAGCGATGGAGGGACGGCGCGAGGTTTGAGGCTCGCAATCCCTCCCGTCTAGACCCGTGACGGGGACCCAAGGACCGAAAAGCGCGAGGGGGAGTTCATTCTTTTCCACCCATCCGCGGCGAAACTCTGCGGATGGATGGAGCACCCGTCTGATCCTTGTGGCCGCCCAATTTTTTGCAGGTCTTGCTATCCCACAAAAGTGTTTTGACAGCGGCTGATTGGCCGTGATGTCTTGGGCGTGTGAGTGGCGGCGATTGCCGCCCAAATGCGTTTAAGGGAACGGGCGTTTTTTGACCATTTGGTCGTCTGATTCCGGAGAGGTTGCAGATGGAGGCAGCTATGAGAATTACTGGGAGAATTACCGGGGGAATGACCATTGCCGTTGTGCTGCTGACGGGTGCGTGGGCAAGCGGGCAATCGCAGAAAGATTCGAAGAAGGGCACGAATAGCGGGAATCCGCCAGCGGCCACGCCCGCGAACACGGCGTCTCAGGCGGACACTTCGGGGGCGAGCGGGCAAAAAGGCAAGTCCGGCGGCATGCAGAGTGCGCAGTCGAACCCTATGTATAAAGAGAATAAGATGGAGGGCAACAATCCGCTGTTTGAAGCCCACGATTCCGTGGACAAGGGACCCTCTGGCACGCAGCCGTCTACTCCGGAAGACGCTCGCTACCGGCCGGGGAACAACAAGACGGCCAAGGTGGAAGCGACGGGCGCGAGCGAGAGTCATGAGACGGTGGAGTACA
>PLST01000337.1 GCA_003164255.1 Acidobacteriaceae bacterium
TTGGCGTAGGGGAAGCATCTCAGCCGGCGAGAAGTCTCCGTTAGGATCCAAATGGATTGAGAACCACCGCTAATGGAACGCCATGCGTGTCCTACACTTCTATCCTGCCACTAGTCGGGGTCCAGTTAGCTTAGAGGGGCCGATCACCTGTCGCGCTACACTAACTCCTCACCGCCACAAAACATCGGGGAGGCCACCTGAGGATCATGGATGATTCAATAATTCGGATGGCTGCCCGGTTCAATTTGAGGCACGAGAGATGCATCAACTCAAGAGAACCCTGCGCGCTTCGCTTTCAGGATCGTCGACCATGCGGCATTCATTGTCGAAGATCATGGTCCTGCAATGAACCGGATCTGTCGGTGTCCAGGCCAAGCCTGGCTGGCTGGGATTTCCGGTACGGGCAAAGTTCGCCCACGCTGTGGCCATCTTCTTTGCCAGCGCCTGCGCCTCAGGCGTGTTGCCTGTTCCCTGCTCGCAGCGTTTGGTGTTGTCGAAGCAGAATTGGAGCTCAGCCGTGTGCCACGCGCCTGCGTCCTCAAGCATCGGCGACTGCCAGGTGAAGTAGTACGTATAAACCGGAGCAGCCTTCTGCTCACATTTCAGCTTGGACATTTTTACGACATTGTTGCGCATGCCCAGGCCATTCAAGCCGCCGGCTCCGGCGCACATGTACGACAGTGTGCGAATGCTTTTCCGCGGATACGCCTTCTTCAACGCGGTCACGATGGCGGTTGCCTTGTCTTCGCCAAATGCTTTGGCAAGGTTGGCATGCCACTGAGTCTCAGTGGGGCGAGAGAGCATATGATTGCCCTCTTCGGTCACCGAACCCATCAGCATGGGCATGTTCTTCGAGATTTCGGGAGCCACATCGAAAAACGACCGCATGTTGATATTCCTGCCGTCAACGCAAGGTGACCATCCTACGCGTGGCACTCCAGGAGCTCCGGGGCCGGGGAAGCCCTGCATGGGAGGATTGATCTTGGCGGCGGCAGCATTGCCTGCGGCTACCAGCTTTGACCACTCCATCTTCTGCAGCGACGCAATGTCATTCGGCGCCAGGCCCAGGTCCTTCATCATGAGGCGCGCAACTTCTATTTGCTGCTCTTTGGTCGGGATGTTTCCACCGCCGCCCGACTGCGCCGAGGCGCAATGGATCAATCCCGCGGCGGCCGGCATGCCAAGCAGGGTGGTCACCTTCGATCCGCCGCCCGACTGGCCGTAGATCATCACCGTGTCGGGATCCCCGCCGAAGTTCGAAATATTCTCACGAACCCACCGCAGCGCGGCCACCAGATCGGTCATGCCCACATTAACGGAGTCTTCATAGCCGGAGCCTCCAATTTCGGAGACGTCGAGGAAACCGAGAATGTTAAGGCGATGATTCACGGAGACCTGAACGACATCGTGGTGGCGCGCCATCTGTGCGCCTTCATGCGAGGGCAGTTCGTAGGAGGACCCGAATGAAAATCCTCCGCCATGGATATAGAACATGACGGGACGCTTGCCGGTCAGGCTGGGCGTCCAGATATTCAGCTTGAGCATGTCTTCGCTTTGCCAACCGTCGTCCCAGTCCTGCAGGAAGGTTTGCTCGATTCCCGTCCAGTCATGAAGGTTTTGTGGACAGTTTCCGCCGTAGATCAGCGCGGGATACTCGTCCTTCCAGGGCACAGGAGGTTTGGCCGGCAGCCATCGGTTTTCTCCGCCGGTGTTCTGCCCATAAGGGACGCCCTTGAAAGTCAAGACGCCGCCATCGACGAAACCGCGCACCTTTCCGTATTGGGTATTGGCAACTGCCGTGCGGGGCGTAGAACAATTTCCTGGCTCCTGCTGGTGAGCTGCGGTTTTGATGCTGTCGGAAGCGTGGGCCTGGTTGGTCATGGCCAGACCCATGCCCGCGGTTGCCGAAAGGATCAGTGCCTCGCGGCGGTTCAATCGAACGCGATTCTCAAAATCCGATTTTGACATTGCATCATCCTCTCATGGAACTATTGCAAGGTATTTTACGGCGATTAAACGTTCTCAACGTTGAATGCGAGAACGCCGCCGACGACGATTGAGCAGTCGAAGGATCCAACGCTCCAGCGGAGTAGCAGCGGTGCAAATTGGTGAAAATCCCTGCGCCATGTCAGCCACTCGTGCGCGGTTCCCAGCGACTCATAGAAGCTGACCTTGATCCCGGCCTTCTCCAACGTTTCCACATGCGCTGGCTATCCAAATATCCGCATCAGGCCTTCGGGCTTCAGGTCAGGCTCAAGGATCGCGCGGGGGTCGCCCAGGTTGAGGCACAGCGCTTCAGCGGCAAGATGACCCGAGCGAGCGGCGCTCTCCATGGTAGAAGGCCAGCCGGTCCGAGTCCAGTCGCCGGCGAGAAAGCAGTTGGGCCACGGGGACACGGCGGACGGCCGCGAGGCATCAATGCCTGGCGGAACGCCGAAGGTTGCCAGAACTTCTTTGACCAGCGCCACCTTCTCAAGCTTTGCCTCTCTAACGCGAGGGAAAAACTCTCCGAGTTCCTCAAGCGCCTGGCGAATGGCTTCTTCCCTATTGAGTGCCGCAAAGGCGCGCGTTGCACTGACGACAAGCTCGATGTAGTGGCCTCCACGGCCGGTTTGCAGGCGCGACTGGTTATACATCCAGTGAATCTCGCGATCGAGCAGAACCGCATGTTCGAGCTCTGTGATTTCGTGGTCAAACCACAAGTGCACACTGCAGATTGGCCAGTGTTCCTGGTTCTCAGTCTGCGAAAGAAGCACTTCAGCACCCTCGGCGGGCGGAAGATGCGGAATCATCTTAGCCGTGGCCTCAAAGGGCAAGGCGAGAACCAGAAAATCAGAGATCAGCGAACCTGTTTGCGTCGTCAACGACCACTGCGAGGTTTCCTCGTCCCACTCTGCTCCTTCGACAGGCGTATTGAGAAGGACGCTGCCGCCTTGCCGCTCAAGGAGTGGGCTTACGCCCAAGTAAAGTTGGCTCAACGGCACAGTGCTCATGCCCATGCTTCCGGCGAAGGCTGAGTTCATGAACAGTTCGCGAACCACCTTAGCCGCATAGGGCAGAGCAATGGTGTCGATCTCAGCGTTGAGAGCGCTGGCGATGACGAGGCGCCAGAAGCGCTCGATGGCGCCCTGCGTTTGACCATTGCGTTTGAGCCACGCGCCGAGCGATTCGGTCGAGCTTGCGGGCACCGGACGCATGAGGGCCGAGAAGGCGCGGGCAAGCGCGAATTTATCAGCAAGCGAAAATGCATGAGCGGAGAGCAATTTCGGCAGGCCATGCAACGGCGCGGGAAGCCAACTTGGCCCGAGCAGAGACCGTCGTCCGCCGGGCTCGATCATGGTCATCTCGCTGGTCCAGTGGATGCGATCGTCAACGCCGATGCGGCGATAGAAGCCCACGAGATTGGTGCAGCAGCCGAAGAGCACATGCTGGCAGTTGTCGATGACCTCGTTGACGCCTGGATGCAGGTAGGAACTTGCGCGTCCGCCGAGATAGCCACGGCGTTCGACAAGGTGCACGCTGAGTCCCGCTTCGGCCAGCGCGCAGGCAGCGCTCATGCCGGCAACGCCGCCGCCAATGATGGTCACGGTTTTCTGCGGAACTTTCAGTATTGTGCTCATGCAGACAGCCGCGCCCAGGTCATGCGGGTGAGGCCTACGGCCAGAATAGCGAGCTTTTGACGCAGAGGCACGGAGGCGCGCGTGGAAAAGACATCGAAGTCCGCGCGCTCGATACGGTTGAGCAGCGCGTGGTAAATGGATACGAGCACTTGCATCGCCGGGCGGCTCTCGGCGTCGATGTAGGGGAGCAGCGCTTCAGCTGAGCGGTAGTAATTCTCCGCGCGCAGAGCAAGATCAACAAGCAGCGCGCGCTCCTCGGCTGTTGGCGGCGCACCTTGAGGCCGATGCAGCAACGAGTCGAGCGGGACATGGTGAGACGCCAGATCTTCGAGAGGAAGATAGACGCGATTGCGGGCCGCATCTTCCGCCACATCGCGAAGTATGTTGGTCAACTGGAAGGCTATGCCGGTTTCCTCGGCAAGTTTCTCGGCGCGCGGATCGGAGTAACCGAAGATCCGAATGCAGACCAATCCGACCACGGATGCCACCAGGTAGCAGTAGCGGTAGAGATCAGCGAATGTGGCGTAGGTGTCGGGCGCGCCGGAGTCAGCGCGGTCCAGATCCATGGTGACACCCGCTACGAGTTCGTCGAGCAGGCTGAGTGGAATCTTGAAGCGCGTGGTGGCGTCGCGCACGGCCATGAAGACGGGGTCTGCAGTCGGCTCTCCCTGGCAGACAGAGCGCCATCCTGCAAGCCACGCATCAAGGTGGACGCGGCGATCCGCGATGGAGAAACTCTCATCGTCGGCCAGATCATCGGCACGGCGCATGAAGGCGTAAATGGAGCAGATGGCGTTGCGACGCGCGCTGGGCAGCGCGATAAATGCGTAATAGAAGTTCTTGGCTTCACGCCGAGCGATCGACCGGCAAACCTTATAGGCCTTGTCGAGAGTGAGACCGTTGGATGCAGATTCCTGAGTCAAGCCGCCTTCTCTCAAAAGCCCGTGCCAAGGCGGAGAAATGGGAGCGCCTTGCCCGCGAGGGCGCGGAGCGCGAGAAATAGTTTGGTTCTCTTCGAGATCGCCGGACGCGCGGAAAGTACGTCGAAATTGCGGCGCTCTACGGCGCGCAGAATCTCAAGTCCGCCTCGGCTGAACAGGTCGAGATCGAGCGCCAGATCGCGGTTGACCATCCCGATGAGGGGCAGCCCCTGAAGAAAAAGGGCACGCGCGTATTTCACTTCGTGCTGCAGCAGCGCGCGGAATTCGGGTGTGGCAATGCCCGCGGCAATGGTTGCATCGCTCACGCCGAATTGCCGCATGTCATCCTGGGGCAGGTAGACGCGCCCCCTGGCAAAATCTTCGCGCACATCCTGCCAGAAATTCGCGAGTTGCAGGGCTGAGCAGGTTGCATCGGAGAGCGCAAACTTCTCTTCCGAGGCTTCTCCGCAGGCATAGAGAACCAGGCGGCCCACTGGGTTGGCTGAGTAGCGGCAGTAGCCGAGCACATCGCTCATGGATGCGTAGCGGGTTACGACCTGATCCTGGCGAAAGGCCGTGAGCAGGTCAGCGAACGGCTCCTTCGGGATGGAGCAGGCACGGATGGTTTCGCTGAGCGCGACAAAGACCGGATGAAGCGCACGGCCCTCGTAGCAGGCATCCAGTTCGTGGCCCCACTGGTCAAGCAGCGCCAGGGCCTGCGCGCTGGAACCTACTTCATCTCCAAGGTCGTCCGAGACCCGGCAATACGCATAGATGGAGTGAAAGTGGGGGCGCAACGCTTTGGGCAAGAACCATGTGGCTACATGGAAGTTTTCATAATGCGTCTCGGCCAGATTGCGGCACCAGGCGCGAGCTTCTTCGAGTGTTGGCGCAACCGCCGGGATGCGATAGGAGGCGGGCAGAGCATCCCAGCCGCGCGCAAGAAGTTCTTCACGGTCTCCGGCGCCTGGCTGCGATGGGGCTTCCCGGTCCAGGGCGTTCTTATTCGGTTGCATGGTTGCGGCGTTCACTCGATCACCTCACGGGACAATGGCGGTCTTGATCTCGCTGCTGCGGTTCATCAGCTTCTCAAAGACGCGGTTGAGTTCGTTAAGGTGAGCGTGGCCGGTGATAAAGGCTGCTGCCTGGAAACGCCCGCTGGCAATCAGATCGAGCGCCTTGCGGCAGATGACCGG
>PLST01000213.1 GCA_003164255.1 Acidobacteriaceae bacterium
GCTTGAAGAGTTGGCGGCGGGCGCAAAGGCCGGTTGCACGCTGATTTTTTACGAGGCGCCGCACCGGATCCTGGATACGGTGGCGGATCTTGAAGCGGTGTGGGGAGCGGAGCTGCGTGTCGTGCTGGGGCGCGAGCTGACCAAGATGCACGAGGAGTTTCTGCGCGGGACGGTTGCCGAGGCTCGCAAGGAACTGGCTGCACGGGACCGGGTGCGGGGCGAGTTTACCGTGCTGATTTTGCCGCCGGAGGTAAGCAACCGTGCCGGCGGGACGAAGAAGATTGCCGAGCGGATTGCCGAGATGACGACCGAGGCGGGTGTGGACGAGAAGGAAGCGCTGAAGCGGCTGGCGCGCGAGCTAGGGCAATCGAAGAGCGATGTGTATCGCGAGCTGCAGCGGGAGCGGGCGCGGCGACGGTAAGGCAGGGACCGAGGGAACAAGAAAACTCGGCTTGGCTGAGCAGGCATAGTTTTTTCGGCTGCTGGTTTAGTGACCGTCTGCTTCGCTCCAGGGAAGAGCAGCCGGTTTGGGAACGGCTTCACGGCCCTTAAGGCGATCGTACTGATAGTCGTCGCTGGTGGTGCCGAGAGCCTCGTTGTAGAGGCTGATGGCGCCGGTGAGCAGACTCAGCTCCTCACTGAAGTTGTGGATGGCGTGCAGTTGCTCGGCCGATGCAGGCAGTTCGAACTTTGAGGTCTTGAGGAACTTCTGGTAGCCGCGGTCGAGAAGGCGGGCCACTTCACCGCGGACGAGCACGCCGGGCGTGATGGCGAGGGCCGTTGCGTCCTCGTGGGCGACGAGCACAGCACCCACACCATCGCGGCTCACCAGAAACCCACCGGCGATCGCGTCATAGGGTGCCACATCGAAGGAATGATCGCGCAGGATGTCGAGGGTCTGATCGAAGTTGGGATGGCGGGACTTTTTGGCCATGAGCTCTTTCCAGTCTGCGAGGATACTGCATGCAGCGCGAGCTGCTTGTCCTTGCCCTGACTCCAACTCTCGCACACCGGTGGGGCAGGCTGCAATTTCCGTAGNNTAGCTTCTAGCTTCTAGCTTTTGACTTTTGACTCTCGGCTTTTGCTCGCTGGGTTCGCGGTCTTCTTCTCCTGTGCGGTTGAGGCAAAGGGATGGAACGCCTGAGATGAAGTTTTGAACCTGTGGCCGCTGGTGCCTGGCGCCGTAATTCGTTGAGAATTCACAGGTCACTGGGGACGGCGACGGAAAATCATCTTTACACCAAGGCTGCCATGGCCGATAATCGGGAGGCCTTGGAGCACGTGCAAATCCCTGGGTCTTCCCTCTCTTCCGCCGTGAACGAACTCCAAGCAAATCCAGGAGGTAAGTGAAAAATGAAGATGTTAAGCCCTGTTGTGCTGGGACTGTCCCTCGCGGTCGCCGGAAGTGTTATGGCCGCGGCGCAAGATGACTCACAAAAACCGCCGGTGGTCCTGCAGATCACGCGCGAATTTCTGAAGCCCTACAAGGGCGGCACGCCCCACGACAAGTCGGAGAGCGCTTTTGTTACGGCGATGACCAAGGCCAACTTCCCTGCCAACTACATCGGTCTGAATTCGATGTCGGGCAAGGAACGCGGGCTTTACCTCACGATTTACGAGGGAGGGTTCGCTGAATGGGAAAAGGACAACAAGATCGTGGAGAAGAATCCTGCGTTGGCGGCTGAGCTTGATCGCGCCAGCGTTGCCGACGGAGAAAATCTGAGCCAGGTGGATGCGGGCGTTTTCACGCTTGACGAGGACCTGAGCTACAAGTCGCGGAAGGATCTGGCTCACGCTCGTTACGTGGAAGTGAGTGACTTCCACGTGAAGGCCGGGCACCAGAGCGAGTGGCACAAGATTGCCAAGATGGTAAAGGACGCGCACGACAAGGCGGGCACAAGCGCGCACTGGAGCATGTACGAAGTGGCGTATGGCGCTCCGGACGGCACCTACCTCGCGCTGAGTGCGGACGACTCGATGGCGGACATCGACAAGGGCTACATGGAAAACAAGAAGTTCCGCGATGCGATGGGCGAGGAGGGCATGAAGCATCTTCGCGAGATGATGACGGAGACGGTGGATTCGTCAGAGTCAGAATTGTTCTCAATCAACCCGAAGCAGAGCTACCCGCGGGCAGAGTGGGTCAAGGACGATCCGGACTTCTGGAAGCCGAAGCCAGCGGCCAAGGCTGCGGCTCCTGCGGCAGCCAAGCCTGCAGCAGCTCCGGCGGCGAAGCCTGCAAACTAGCTTTTCGAGCATAACTTTTTCAAGCAGGACAAGCCTGGGAATCGGCTCCGAGGGACCTCGGAGCCGATTTTCTTTTTGAGGGCGTGAGTGGTGCGGGATACTGGAGGGCAGAGGAACAGTGGCATGGACGTGGTGACGCTCGAAGGAAAGCATGTACGCCTGGAGCAGCTGGAGGCCCGGCACATCGAAGGGCTGACGGCTGCGAGCGCGGCTGATCCCTCGCTTTACAAGTGGAGCCTTGTTCCGCAAGGAAGAGACGCCATGGCGCGCTATGTAAGCGCGGCGCTGGCTTTGCAGCAGGCGGGAACGACGCTGGCGTTTGCGACGGTGCGGCTCGCGGATGGCGTGGTTGTGGGCTCGACGAGATTCTTTGACATCGAGCGCTGGCCGTGGCCTGAGGGGCATGAGCGGCGGGGACTGACGACGCCGGATGTTTGCGAGATTGGCTACACGTGGCTGACGAAATCCGCTATCCGAACCGCAGCCAACACAGAGGCCAAGCTGCTGATGCTGACGCATGCGTTTGAGACCTGGCAGATGTTGCGCGTTTGCCTGCACACGGATAGGCGCAACGAGCAATCTCGCGCTGCAATGGAACGCATTGGCGCAAGGTTCGAGGGGATTCTGCGCGCACATCGGATGGCGGCGGATTTTACTGCACGGGATTCTGCGCGGTACTCGATTGTGGCCGCGGAATGGCCGGATGTGAAGCGCAGGCTGCAAGAGCGGCTGGCGCGCTGATCAGGCGGCTTCGCCGTCTTTACCGTTCTCGTAGAGCTTGCCAAAGATCATTTTTCCGCTGGCGGTTTGCAGGACGCTGGTGACCGAGATGTCAATGCTCTTGCCGATGAGCTTGCGGGCGTGATCGACAACGACCATGGTGCCGTCGTCGAGATACCCGACTCCCTGGTTGTATTCCTTGCCTTCCTTGAGGATGAGGACGGTCATGCGCTCGCCGGGCAGGACGACGGGCTTGAGGGCGTTGGCGAGGTCGTTGATGTTGAGAACCTCGACGTGGTGGAGGTGGGCGACCTTGTTGAGGTTGAAGTCGTTGGTGACGACCTTGGCCTCCCACTTCTTGGCCAGTTCGAGCAGCTTGAGATCCACTTCACGAATGGATGGAAAGTCGTCAGGGACAATCTGGACCTGGATGGCGGCGTTGGACTGCATGCGCTGGAGCATGTCAAGGCCGCGGCGGCCTCGCTGACGCTTTGAGGAGTCAGTGGAGTCGGCGACGGTTTGGAGTTCGCGCAGGACGAACTCAGGGACGACGATCATGCCGTCAATGAAGCCGGCTTCAGCGATGTCGGCGATTCGGCCGTCGATAATGACGCTGGTATCAAGGACTTTGGAACTGCGCCGGGAGGGCCGGTCGCTTGCAAAGATGGTGCCGAGGGCGGCGGGGTTGAGCAGGTCGCCCTTGCTGGCGCCAACCAGCAGGCCGACATAGGTCATGAGCAGCAGGACAAAGATCTGCAGGACGGCCGAGTTGGCGTTATCGAGGGGCGCCGAGCGGAGGACGAGACAGAAAAGGGCCGCGCCGAAGATGCCGAGGACGCTGCCGGCCACCGCGCCGATGAGCCGGCGAAGGCTGAGGGCGCGCACGCGCAGTTCAAAAACGATGACCGCACCCGCGGCCAAAGCTCCGGCAGCTGCACCAACCCAACCTGACGGGACCCCAAAAGGATGAAGAAAGTAACAAACACCGGCAAGAAGGGCTACAAAAAGAAGGCGAACAACGATCACATCCATGAATGCCTACTGCCGCTGGCAGCGGAAAAAAAAAGCCAGACTCGGCACAATTGGCGAGTATGACGACAGGTGACCGCGCTCGTCAAGAGGAGATTGCAGAATCGCGTGGTTGGCCGAAAAGCGGGCTCTCGAGAAGCGGGACCGGCCGCACGCCAGCCTGCCTCGCAGGCTGGTTACGCTCGATTTCCCGGAGGGCGAATCCCAACACAGCTAGGAGGCAGCTGCCAACTCAGATGGCGGCGCCTGGCGCAGGGTGCCCTTCCGAGGGCCACGCTTTCGGGCGCTCATGGTCTTGATGCGCTCCAGCAGGTCCTGCGGCGTGCACTGCTTTTTTGCCAGCAGGGCGTCGGCGGCGTGAATCTGGCCGGCCATGGCCTGAGGATCACCCAGCAAGATCATGGGAACGTGTGAGGCGATCTGCTTGAGGCGATTCACCAACTGGTGACCGTTCATCTGGGGCATGGCAAAGTCGGTGAGGACAAGGTCAACCTGCGCGTGGGAGAAGAGGGAAATGGCCTCTTGTCCACTGGTGGCGGGAATCACTTTATATCCATTGGTCGTTAACATGAAACTCAAGACTGAAAGTTCCTGTTCGTTGTCGTCTACGCAGAGTATTACTTTCTTGGGCCGCATAATTTGGGGGTTCCGCTCCTTCTTCGGGGTTTTATGTTTCTTCTGCCCAGGCAATAGACCGCGCTGGCCCGCTCTGTCGGCGGGTCTGCCGGTTGAATTGTCGGGCCCCGTAACTGCGATCCATCCGCCTGCTGATTCTCGGAAGCTTGAGAGTTAACCCCCCGGTTGTCCCACGCTCTTGGACACGGCCCTGGCGGGCCTGTCATTCACGCAGAGGAGCAACCGGCAAGCTATCCGCACTGAGCCGGTATGATTCACAGTCAAAAACCAAGTGCTTGTTGCGCTAGCAACAAACCAGTTTGAAACAGTGGTTAAAGTGCTGCTATGAGTTGCAAGCCTACGGGTGATGGATGTTTAAAAAAAGAGAGAACGTGAGGCGAAGAGTGCGCTGAAAATCAAACTGTAACAAGTGGAAAATTAGCTAGCGTTAACAATCGTTTCAACTTGGCATGTTGAACGCCCTGTGGAACAGGTGTGTATCACGGCAGGAAAAGGTGTCCGTTTGCTACAAAAACAGTGCTGCCTGCCACAAGCACATCGGTGACCCTCGACACATCCCTTTTTGCGGAAAGAAAAAGATCGCTGGGGCGACCCATCTCAACGCCCTGGCGAACGTGAATTCTTTCAGCCGGCGGCACTGCGCTGTGAGCAACGAGATAGCTGATAGCGCATCCCGCAGCGGAGCCCGTAGCAGGATCTTCTCCGCCGTAGAACTGCATGCGCCCGCGCCACGCAGGCTGGCCGAACGCGACTGGTTCATCGGCGGGCGCTAGAACGTAGAACCAGCGCGCCGAGCGCTCGCGAAGCCACCGCGTGGCTTCAACCTGATCCACGCGGAGACGGCTGAGCGCATCAAGCGAGCGCAAGCAGACAATGGCGAAGGCGGTGCCCGTGGAGACAACCTGAGGCGCGAGAGTGGGATGCATGTCAGCGGGCGCGAGGCCCAGAAGGCGCGCCACGACGGTCGAATCGAGCTCTGCGCCGAACTCGGGATCGCGCTGCGTCATCTCGCCAAACAGTCCTTCCTCATTGAACTTGACGGGGACCGGGCCCACGTTGAGGGCGAGCGTGACAGTGCCTTCGCGCATTGCGTCGGGCGCATGCACTTTAAGTACAGAGGCGGTGCCGAGGGTGGGATGGCCGGCGAAATTCAGCTCTTCCTGGGTGGTGAAGATGCGGACGCGAATGCCCTCGGCCTGTTCCACAGTGGCGGCACGGCGATCGACGAAGGTGGTCTCAGAGAGATTGAACTCGCGCGCGATCAACTGCATTTGTTCGGTGGTGAGGCCGGAGCCGTTCATGACGACGGCAAGAGGATTTCCCTTGAACGCTGTGTCAGAAAAGACATCGACCACGTAATACTCGAGCTCCATTTTGTTAGACTCCCGTCGCGACTGGCATAGAAGGATTATGCGTCAGATTAATTGGATGCGGACCTGTGCATTTTGTTCATAAGGTTTGGACGCACCTCGGATCGTCATGAGGAGACGTGTGTAAAGAAGGGCGACGGCTGAGGAAAAAAAGCGGCGGGCGCGGGACGGGGATGGACGGGGCGCGGTGCGAAGTCTTCGTTCCCTGGTCCCTAAAAGCCAGGGACCAAGGGCACCCGGCGACTGACTGTTGTTCTTTCCCACCCTGGCGACAAAAACAAAAACGTCGCGAGGATGGTGCACCCGGCGCTTCCCCAAAGCGGGCTGGTTGCGGGCTGAATTGTTACAATCAAAAAGGCCGAAAACCACCGATTCAATCCGCCTTTTCAGGGCAAGACGAAAGATTCAATGACCCTCCGCCTCTTCAATACCCTTACAGGAAAAGTCGACGAGCTTGCCCCCGCAGACGGCAAAGCGTTGCGAATGTACGCATGCGGGCCCACGGTTTATGACTACGGCCACATCGGCAACTTCCGCACGTTTCTTGAGATCGACGTGTTGCGGCGGTTCCTGCTCCTGACCGGTGTGCCGGTGCAGCACGTGATGAACATTACGGACGTCGATGACAAGATCATCCGTAATGCGGCGGCGGCGGGCATTTCAATTCAGGAGTACACGGCACCCTTCGAGAAGGCTTTTCTTGAAGATCTTGACACCTTGAAGGTGCAGCATCCTGAGCAGATGGCGCGCGCCACAGAGCACATTGACAAGATGGTGGAGCTGATCCAGAAGCTCGCCGAAGTGGGCGCTGCTTACCAGACGGAAGAGGGGTCGTGGTACTTCAGGCTTTCAGCGTTTCCCGAGTACGGCAAGTTGAGCAAGAAGGATCTGAGCGGGATGGAAGACGGGGCGCGCGTGGACGTGGACGAGTACGAGAAGGACTCGGCGCGGGACTTTGCGTTGTGGAAGGCGGCCAAGCCGGGCGAGATGTCGTGGGATACGCCGATCGGCAGAGGCCGGCCGGGTTGGCACATTGAGTGCTCGGCGATGTCGATGGAATACCTGGGACCGAGCTTCGACCTGCACACCGGCGGCGAAGACCTGATGTTTCCGCACCACGAAAACGAGATTGCGCAGAGCGAGACGGTGACGCACCAGACGTTTGCGCGGCACTGGATGCATGTGCGCTTTCTGCTGGTGGACGGGCGGAAGATGTCAAAGAGCGAGGGGAATTTTTACACGCTGCGCGATCTGCTGTTGAAGGGATATAAGGCCTCGTCGATCCGCATGGCGCTGATCTCAGTTCCCTATCGCCACCAGTTGAACTTTACGTTTGAGGGCCTGGTGGATGCGACCGCGGCGGTTGAGCGACTGAGAACGTTTGCCGATCGGCTGGCGACGGGCAAGTTTGACGAAGGCTCGAATGACGAGTTGCAGGCCGCGGCCAAAAAGGCGCGCGCGGACTATATGGACGCGCTGGCCAACGACCTGAATACGGCCGACGCGCGGGCGCCGATCTTTGAGCTGGTGCGCGCTGCCAATACGGCAATCGACAAAGGAGAACTACGGTCCGGGGATCGCGATGCGATCCAGTTGGTGCTGAAAGATTTCGACGCGGTGTTCGACGTGCTGGTGGACACGGATGCCGAGGCGACGAAGCGCGCGCTTGCATGGGCGGAGCAGGCGGGGCGGATGAACGAGGTTGCCCCTGATCTGCTGGCTCGGCAGGGACTGAGCGACGAGACGATTGACGCGCTGGTAGCCGAGCGCACACAGGCCAAGCAGCAGCGCAACTTTGCGCGCGCCGACCAGATCCGCAATGAACTGGCGGAAAAGGGCGTGGTGCTGGAAGACTCAAAGGATGGCGTGCGCTGGAAGCGGAAGTAGAGCGGCCCGGGGCGGGAGAAGCAGATGGAAGCCAACGAATCCCATGAATTGCAGGAGCATGCCGAACACGGAGCGCACGAATCCGCGATGCGCCCGGTTGCGTTTACGATGGCCGTTCTGGCGGTACTGGTAGCTATCACGACAGTGCTTGGGCATCGCACCCACACGGAAGCGGTGCTGGACCAGAACAAGGCCACCGACCAGTGGAACGAATACCAGGCCCACAAGATTCGATCGAACGATACGCAACTGGCGGCCGATCTGCTGAGCGTGATGCCAGCAGAGGACAAGGACGCCCGGGCGAAACTTGCAAAGGGCTACGCCGAGCACCAGTCCAAGTGGGCCGATGAAACCAAGGCAGACATGGAGAAGGCCGAGGCTCTTGAAGCCAAGGTGGAGCAAGCCGAGCTGCGCGCGAACCGATTCGACCTGGGCGAGGCGCTGCTGGAGATTGGCCTGGTGATCACCTCAGTGACGCTGCTGACGCACAGCCGCGTTTACTGGCACCTGGGCATGGTGTTCTCGCTGGCGGGCGTGGCATCGGCCCTGTCAGTGCTGTTGCTGAAGTAGCGTGACGAGCGCCCGGATAAGCGGGCGCGTCCGATGAGCGTGTGGTAGACTTCTGCCCTGATGAGAGCCCTCGTTCTTGCCGCTATTTTTGCCGCAGGCACCGCGCCGATGATTGCGCAGGGACCGGCAACCGCGCCAAAAACTGCAGCGGGACAGCAACTCAGCTCGAAGGAATTGGGCTTCAGCTACAGCCTGCCGGCGGACTGGACGGTGGAGGACACACGGCCGTCGGTGGCTCAAGCGCAGCAACAGGCGGCCAAAAATGCGCAGAGTGACAGCGAGATAAGAGCGGTGGGCTGCATGGAAGCACCGTTCAAGGCCCGCCACGGCAACGGCGCGTCAAGCGTGGTGATTGTCGCGCTGCCCTTCGACTGCTTCGGTCAGCATTACACCGACGCCGATCTTCCCGGGTTTGCCGTAACCATGGCCGAGAGCCTGAAGAAGGGCTGGAAAATCAGCGATCCCGTTTTTGGCACCTACTCGCTCGGCGCACACACCTTGTGGATTGAACGGGCATCGGGCAGCCTGCTCGAGCACCCTGAAGACAGGAAGAGGCTGGAACTGGTGTGCTCCATGCTGAAGAACGGCGCCGTATGCTGGATGGGTTTTGTGGCGAGCGAGGCGGACCTGAAAACGTTTGAGCAAGGCGCCGTTTCGCTGGATGGAGAGTCGAACCCTGCATTGGTTCCAGCGAGTGCCTTTGCGAAGAAGCCTTAGCGCGCGGCAGACGACCTACTCCGCGGGCATCTGCTCCAGTTCCTGAACAGGCTGACCGGTCTTGGCTTTGATCTGGGCTGTGGTCAGGAGGAAGACGGCCACGACGATGGCGGCCATGCCAATAAACTCCGCCGCGGCCGGGCGCTCGTGAAGCAGCAGAATGCCGAGCAGGACGGCGACGACGGGATTGACATAGGTATAGGACGTGACCTTGGCCACGGGGACATGTTCCAGGAGATAGATGAAGGCGGTGTAGCCGATGAGCGAGCCGCCAGTAATGAGCCAGGCCAGCGAGCCTACCGACGCGGCGTTGAGGTGGAAGCGAGGCCATTCGCCGAGGGCTGTGCCGAGGATGAGCGAGATGAGGCCGGCAATGAGCATCTGCCAGGATGCGGCGACGAAGATGTTGACCGGAAGCCGGGCATGCCGAGAGATGATGCTGCCGATGGCCCAGGCGAGTGGTCCCACAAGCAAGGCGAGAATGGCCCACAGCATCATGCCACTACCGCCGAGACCGTTGTGCAGTGAGGGCCAGAGCAGGGTGGCGAGCCCGGCAAAGCCAAGCAGCAATCCAAGCCAGCCGCGGAGAGGAAGCGGCTCTCCGTTGGGCAGAAACAGCTCAAGGATGGCGACGTAGAGCGGCATGATGGCATAGACCAGTGACGACAGGCCGCTGGGCACTGTGACCTCGGCATAGATCAGAAGAACATTACTGACGCCGAGCAGGAGAAAGCCGACGAGCCCCATGATGAACATGGCTCGCGCCGGCCAGATGATGCGCAGGCCGCGCCAGCGGCACCAGGCGAGGAGAATGATGCCGGCGATGGGAAAGCGCGTTCCTGCGAGCAGAAGCGCAGGCATGTACCCGGCGCCAATGCGGATGGCCGTGTAGGTTGAGCCCCAGAAAAAGTAGACGCTCAGGAAGGCGAGTGCGACCGTTGTGGTGGTGGCTTTGCTTCCGGAGCGGGGTGCGGTTGAGCTCATAGCGTCTCTACCATCGTATTCTGCGCGGGGGGAAAATTGGCTTTTTGCCGGCGGAAACGAGCTCTGACGGATGGGCTTTGCGGACGCTGCCTGATGATCGGCATCGAGCTGCTTTAGGACGAAAGGATGGGCTCAGCGCCGGCGCTTTAGAGTAGGAATCCTGAGGACAAAAAAAGGCCAGCCATCAAGGTTCCTTTCCTGACGGCTGGCCGAAATTATTGCGGGCTCGGCGCTTGGACAGCGCGATCATAGTGGGCTGGCTGCTAAATGACTTTTTCCTCCAGGCGCATGCTGGCAATTTCCGAAGTGCGATGGGCAGCCCGCTCGAGATTCTGGGCCATCTCCTGCGTGGCCAGATGCTGCTCTTCGGCAGCGGCGGCCATCTGATGCGACAGGCCGGACAATTCCTCAGTGTGGCTGGTGATGGCGTCAATGGCGGCGATGGCCGTGCCGATATCGGCGCCGATCGCGGAGACCTTGGCCTGAATTTCGGCAGTGGCTGCGGCAGTTTGGCCGGCGAGCTTGCGTACTTCGCTGGCCACTACGCTGAAGCCTTTGCCGTGCGCACCGGCACGGGCTGCCTCAATGTTTGCGTTCAACGCGAGCACGCTGGTTTGCGTGGCGATGGAGGCAATGAGGTCGGCGACCTTGGCGACGCCGCTGCTTGAAACCTTGAGGCTGAGGATCGACGACTTGCTTTCAGCGCCGGCGCTGCGGGACTTCTCAGCAGCCTCGGCAACGTTGACTGCGTTGTGGGCAATTTCTGCAATGCTGGATTCGATTTCGTGTGTTGCCGTGGCTACCATCTGCAGGTTGCCGTCGAGGTGCTCAATGTCAGCGCGTTGCGCCTCCTGCGCGTGCCTGAGAGCATCAATCGCCTGCTGGGTGCTCACGCCCCACATCACCACTGCGCCGATGAATTCGCCAGTCTCGTTGATCATGGGCTCGACGTTCAAATCGAGCTTGATGGGGCCGAGCGAGATGGTGGCCTTGTGGGGGAGTTGATGGAGACCGTGATGATGCTTGCCGCCCAGGATTTTGTCGATATGCTCGGGCGACTTGTGAAATATGTGGATGTTTTTGCCGACAATTTGATCGACGGGAACGGGGAGATGCTCCTGCAATGAGCGGAGCGTCTTGATCGACGAACGATTGAGGTAGCGGAGGATCAACTCGCGATCGCAAAACATGGCATTGCAGGGGAGGGCATCAAGGGCGTACTGGAAACTACGGTCCACGCCTGGTTGGTGATCTGTTTCGACCGTCTGGTCAAACTCCGTTGACATGGGAGGCGCCTGAACGCCGCGCTGGGAAAACAGGCCACCGAAAACTCCGTGGGACATTACCTGACGCTCCTTGTGCACTACTGCTTAGTTTCGACCCCTGCTGACGCATGGAGTGGTTTTTCGCGGAGCGGACACCACCGGGTTTTCCGGGATTGAAACTGCGGCTCAGAATGGGAATGGGGCGATGCGCTAATAGTTCGAGGCTGACGCCGCGGAGTCTTGCGTTGAATAAGGTGGTGCGGCGATTTGCGTGAAGGCCTCACCCGCGGCGAGAATGGTTGGCGATGGAATGGATGCGACAGAGGTGGGTTTCAGCGCTGGAGCAGGGAATGGCGGGCCTGGACTGGGTGGCGCGGCGCAGAGGCCGTGCGCCGGCGCTGCCCGAGCACCTGGCCACTGGAATTGAGGGCGAGAATGCTGCGTATTTCCACTTGCGCCGCAAGGGCTACGTGGTTGTGGCACGACGCTGGTCTGCTGGGCACCAGCCCGGCGACATCGATTTGATTGCGTGGCAGGGAAGGCTACTGTGCTTTGTGGAAGTGAAGACGCGCACCGCGCACGACGACACGGCTGCCGAGGTGGCCGTGGATACACACAAGCGTACGATGCTGCGGCGACTGGCCCGGCAATATGTGCGGCAGCTTCCAGAGCAGGAAGCACCGCAGGTTCGCTTTGACGTNNCTGGGCTTCAAGTTCCTTCGCGACGACGGGTTTGCGCTGGTGTTCGATATGGATGGCGTGATGCTGCGCATTGGAAAAGCCAGGAAGTTTACCCCGGCGCCGGGAACCGTTTTGGGCTGGGAAGCCGAGGACATTTGCGCGGCGGTGGACGAGTTGGTCGGCAAAGGCGTGACCTTTGAACGCTACTCGTTCATGCAGCAGGATGAACGGGGGATCCAAACATTTCCCGGCGGCGACCAGGTGGCGTGGTTCAAAGACCCCGACGGCAACGTGCTGGGGATCTCGCATCACGCGCGGTGAAGCAGCTTCTAGCTCTCAGCTTCTAGCTCCGATTTTCTGGCTTCTAGCTGCTGGCTGTGAGCGAAATAACACCTGCAATCCCGAGGAAAGCAGACCGCGCATTTCAATGCTCGCAGGATCAAGCTCATCCTGGAGAGGAACAAGCTAAAAGCTAGAAGCTCGCTCAGCCCTTGGCGTCTTCGTACTCTTCGTGCCAGGCCATCTGGATGGCTTCGAGTTTGGGTTCGTTCGATTTGGATGGATCGTCTGCGAAGCCTTCGAGCTCGATGACATATTTGTGCAGGTCAGTAAAGCGGACGGTGAAGGGGTCGACGTCAGGAAACTTTTCCTGCAGTTGAATGCCGATCTCTTCGGCGTCAGTCCACAAAATTTCGCGTGGCATGCGAGTGTCTCCCTACTTTCCTTCGGCCAAGGCAAGCGGCTTGCCTTCTGAAGTGTAGTTGCGGTTCCACTTGGGAATCTCGACGACGTAGTTGCCGGGTTTGGTGATGACGGCCTGGCAGCCGAGGCGCGATTCCAACTGCTGATCGGCGGCCATGTCCATGCGGTCGATCTCATCGTCATCGGCAGGGCTGATGCCGTCCTGATTCTTGATCCACAGGTGGCAGGTTGTGCAGGCGCAGACACCGCCACAGGCGTGATCGAGAAAGATGCCGAAGTTCTCCGCGACGTCGAGGAACGACATCGGCTGGCCGTGATGGTCATACGGCAGGGTGCCGAATTCGAATTCGACCGTCTTGCCCTCAGGCATAAAGGTGACGCGCACGAGTTTGTCGGGAGGGATGTTCTTTGCGGCTTTTTCGCTCATGGTTTTGAAATCCTTTCCTGCGGTATTGCCTCAGGGGCTAAAGCCCGTTCTCTTTTTGCGGCAATTGCGGCACGACTAAAGTCGTGCCCTGACACCTTGCGTTCGCCACCCTATTTGAATTCTGCCGGGGCCATGGCGTGGGGGGCAGTGACGGCTTCCTCAAGTTGCTCGCCGGCAGCGGTCATGGTTTTTCCGCGGAGTGCAGTGGATACGGCGGCATCCATCATGAGTTCGGCGAGCCGGCCGGTTGCCTTGTCGAGCGCCAGCGTGGCTTCGCGAATGGCGGACATGTCGTCGCCTTGATTTACGGAGGCGAGGTGGGTGACCGCTGCCTGAATGGCTGACTGTTCTTCGCCCGTGAGTTGGCCCCATGCGGGGTTGGTGCGCACACCCCCGACCTTGGAGAGGATGGACTCGGCCTCGTTGCGCGCTTCAATCAGGAGGCGCTTGGCAAAGTCTTCTTCGGCGTGATCGAAGGAGTCGAGGATCATTGTCTCGACCTGTTCGTCGGTCAATCCATAGGTGGGCTTGACTTCAATTTCAGCAGCGAGACCGCTGCGCTGCTCGCGTGCCGACACCTGAAGAATGCCATCGGCATCGATAAGAAAGCGCACCTCAATGCGGGGCAGGCCCGCCGTCATCGGCGGAATTCCCTTCAGGTCAAAGCGAGCCAGGGAACGGCAATCGGCGGCAAGTTCGCGCTCGCCCTGCACGACGTGGATGGCCACGTTCGTCTGGCCATCAACGCCGGTGGTGAAATGCTCAGTAGCAGAAGCGGGAATGGTGGAGTTGCGCTGAATGATCCGCGCGACGGTGCCGCCGAGGGCTTCAATACCGAGGGAAAGAGGCGTGACGTCGAGCAGCAACATCTCCTCAGTGGACTTGGAGGCTCCGGCGAGGATGTCGGCCTGGACGGCCGCGCCGAGGGCGACCACTTCGTCGGGATTGAGCTCAGTGTGCGGCTTTTTTCCACGCGCGGCGAGGCGGAAGAGATCGTCCACCAGCGAGCGCACTGCCGGGATGCGCGTGGACCCGCCGACAAGAACCACTTCGTCGACCTGGTCGGCCGTGATGCCTGCGTCTGTTAGCGCCTGCTTGCAGGGAGCCGCGGTGCGGGCAAGCACGGGCTCAATGAGGAGCTCGAAGACGCCGCGAGGAATCTCGCGCTGATAGCGGTCGCCGTTGGGCAGCTCAATATCGAAGTGGGCAATCGGCTCCGTGGAAAGCTTTATTTTGGCTTCAATGGCCGCCTTGCGCAAGGCCTGCACCGGCCCCGGATGACCGCGNNGGATGCAGACGGAGATCGACGCCGTGCTCGGCGTAAATTTCGTCGAGGGCGATAGTGAGCAGCAGGTTGTCAATGTCGTCGCCGCCGAGATGGGTATCGCCGTTGGTGGATTGAACCTCAAAGATGCCGTCGCGGAGCTTGAGGATGGAAATGTCGAAGGTGCCTCCGCCGAAGTCGTAGACGGCGATGGTGCCCACATTGGCTCGATCAAGGCCGTAGGCAAGCGCTGCGGCCGTGGGCTCGTTGACGAGGCGCAGTACTTCAAGGCCGGCCATGCGGCCCGCATCTTTGGTGGCCTGGCGCTGCGCGTCGTTGAAATAGGCAGGCACGGTGATGACGGCCTGGGTTACGGGAGCACCGAAGAAACGCTCCGCGTTGCGCTTGAGCTGGCGCAAAATGTAGGCGGAGATTTCCGGCGGGGTAAAGCGGAGTTCGCCAAGTTGGATGCGCGGCACCTCGCCTGCCTCAACGTCGTCGGCGAGGCGGAAGGGAAAGAGCTTGAGCTCATCCTGAATCTCTTCAAGGCCGCGTCCCATGAGCCGCTTGACGGAGTAGATGACGCGCTCCGGCGATTCAATGAGGGTCTTGCGTGCGCTGTTGCCCACGGTGACTGTAGGCCGGCCCCCGTCTGCGGGCATAGGGTCGAGAGCCACCACCGAGGGCACAAGATTGGAGCCGTCTACACCGGGAATCACCACCGGCGCATCGCCCTGCATATATGCGACGAGAGAATTTGTGGTTCCCAAGTCAATTCCAACAACGCGGCCAGATTGGTTCGATTCCGCCATGGATCTCTACTCGGCTCCCAAAGTTTCGGTTACGTCACGTACAAGGTTGCTAAGATAGCGCCGCCTGTCGAGCAGAGCGACCATTGTTTTTTCCGCAGCCTTGCGGGCAGCGGCGTCGCCGTTATCCCACAACTGCCACTGCTTGCGCAGATCCTGATCCACTTCCTGCTCGAGGCCGTCGAACTTGCGTTTGGCCTGTTCGAGGCTGGCTTGAAGATCCGGGTCTTCTTCACCCATTTTGTGGGCAGTGCGCATTTCCTCGAGCTGCATGTTGAGCTCGAAAACTTCTTCAAGCAGATCGGCCGGCACTCGCGAAGGATCTTTTCGATCCTTGCCACTATGCTCTTCGCCAATCTCCGCTCCCCGCAACTTGAGCAGGTACTCTGTGCGGTGCAAGGGATCTTTCAGGGTGCGATACGCGTCGTTGAGCAAGGCCGTGTCAGCGAGGCTCCATTGGCGCTCGTTGTCGCCGGAGCGGGCAAAGCGATCGGGATGCACCTTGCGGCTGAGGCGATGGAACTCGTGCTCGAGAGCAGCGAGATCGAGGTCAAGACGCTCCTCGAGACCGAAGACCGAGAAATAATCACCGCCGGGAGGGGGCTGAATCTTGCTGCAATGCGGGCAGAAGAGGGTGACGTCGTTGTGCGCCACGGAGCAGGACCAGCATGCGACCGGAACTGCCGAATCGATAACTTTCAACATGACTGACTCCAGCGGGCGACTTAAGACGAGAAGGACGAACCGCAGCCGCAGGATCGCGAGGAGTTCGGATTGATGAAGTTGAATCCCTGCCGCATCAGCGTCTCCTCGTAGTCCAGCGTCATTCCGTGCAGATAGAGAAACGACTTGGGATCGACAAAGACGCGCACGCCGTCGAACTCATAGATGCGATCGCGTTCGCGGGGCTGCGTATCGAACTTGATTGAGTAGGAAAGACCTGAGCAGCCGCCGCCCATGACGCCGAGGCGCAGTCCGCCTTCCTCAGGCGAAACGCCTTCCTTGGCCATGGCGACGCGAATGCGCTTCACGGCCCGTTCGGTCACCTGCAGGCCCTGGCCAGCCGCCGCGCCAGCCGCGGTTACCGGCTTGGCGTCTTGCGGCGGAGGCGACGCGAACGCGCCTTCGGCCGGCTTTGATTCAATTGAGACTATGTTGGCCATACTTGCCTATTCACTTTCAGTTCCCCCGGCCTCAAGCGGGGCCTCGACCTATTGGCCGGGGCCCCCAGGACGGAAAGGGGAAGCCGCTTAGTGCGCTGCCGTTGTCGCTGCCGTAGCAGCTTCCGCAACGCCGTTCTTTTTCTTCCAGTCGCCAATGGCCGCGCGAATGGCGTCCTCGGCGAGCACCGAGCAATGAATCTTGACCGGCGGAAGTGACAATTCCTTCACGATGTCAGTGTTCTTGATCGCGAGCGCATCGTCAACGGTGCGGCCCTTGATCCATTCCGTGGCCAGCGACGAGCTGGCAATGGCCGAGCCGCAGCCGAAGGT
>PLST01000141.1:0-387 GCA_003164255.1 Acidobacteriaceae bacterium
CGCATAGCGCATGCGTGCCGTCCGCATCAGTCGCGGCAATGCTCCCAGGATCAGCGCCCCACCCAGCGCGCCCAGCGATCCGCCCGCATGATAGGTATTGGTCCAGTAACTGAACGTGCCCAGGCGCAGCACGGCAATGGCTCCGCCCAGCAGCGCCCAGGTCGGCGGCAGCCATGCTTGCAGCATCCAGCAGAGGGCCGCGCACATCAACGCGCTTACGATCAGCAACCCGATCCAGGGATTTCCCAGAATTACCTGGCCGGCCGCCAGCAGCAATCCCTGCCCCGGAAAATACATCGATTGATACGTCGGCTGCATGGTGATGTGAATGCTTTCGAAGTGCGTCCACATCGCGGGTGTCGGATTCGCCAGATGGCCGTGCGCAAA
>PLST01000141.1:479-2257 GCA_003164255.1 Acidobacteriaceae bacterium
GCGGTGGGCAGCAGCATTTCGGTCCAGTTCCGTCCCTGCGGATTGGTGCGAAACTTGCGGGGGATCATCGCGATTCTACGGCATCGACGCGCGCTCGCGAGCCCCGGATTCAGCTGCCCGAACCCCTCTCGTCACCTTGGAATCATGCTTGTATCTGTTCGGAAATTCATCCGTGGCGCACCACCCCGCCGAAATTCCTAAGAGGCGCCGAAAAGGATGGATCCCGGATGCTGTATTTTGTTGCCGAATCGATAACACAAAAAAGGCTGGATGGTTGCGGGGAATCCGCTCACATCCAGCCTCTCTTGAAATAACGATCTGTTGACGTTTTGTGGCCCGGTCCAGGGCTGAGTTAATTCGATATGTCCGGCAACGTGCTCTATGACAAGTCTCGCTTCAAACTATGCAAGCGACGAGCTCACGTTGCCGAAGACGGAGGCAACTGCCGTAGCCACGTGCCTGACTCCGGAAATGCCTCCCAATGCAATCAAGCAGACCAGCAAAGCGTACTCGACCAGATCCTGACCCTGTTCGCTGCTTTGCAGGGTTTGTAGCGCCACGCAAANNCGCCAGGGCTATTCTTCTGGCTTTGGGAAAGATGACCTGCGGGGAGCAGGAGATGGTTCCAAGTTTTTCCAGTTCGACGTTTAGTCCCGCGCGTTGCTCCTCAAATCCGGTGAGCGTGGCACGGTCCGTGTGGTTACGCGAGCGACGAGCTGATGTTGCTAAACACGTGGTTAACGGCGGTGGCGATGCCGCTTATGCCGGAAATAAGCGACAGACAAATCAGGCTCAGCATCAACGCATACTCGGTCAGGTCCTGACCTTGCTCGTCTCTCCTCAGGTCCTGGAGCCGTATATGCACCCTTGCAAATATGTTGTTCATCCCTGCACCCCCTATCTGTGATTGATCGGCCTCGGCCGGGGTAAGGCGTGCTTCGTGCCCTGGTTCCACGATCTCTCGTGTCTTTCATTAGCGAGGGAAGAGAATCCCAAAACAATTGTCTGGAAGTTTTTCTCTTCCGAGTGGTTCGATATTCGATTCGAACACGAAGATGGTCCGCTCTTTTACATGGAGAATGCAAAGACCCTGCACAAGGCAGAGTCCGTGTCCTCTCCATGAAGAGGCTGAGGCGCGGGTTGCGCCAGAGGTTCCTTTTCAGAGTTTAGGCAAGCGAGCCGCTGATGTTTGAGAAAACGCCGTTCATGGCACTTCACGTACAGCTTCAGAAGTGCGTAGTGCGTTTTACTTCTTCATTCAGTGTTATTCCGGCCACAGCCGGCGCGCTTGCTACAAAGTCTCAGTCGCTAAAAGCACAAGAGCTGGAGAGTTCACTCCGACGAGGATGCAGGCGCTACTTGTCTGCTTGCATCTTCGTTGCTCATGCCTCACGTGGTTGACTTAACAGGAAGGGTGCAGCCCGGCAGTATGCCAGTCTGTACCCTTCCGCTAAGAGCTGAGGTCCTGGGGTTGATGTGCTGCCAGGAGCTACGCCAGCGAGCTGCTGATGTTCGAGAACACGGTCGTAACCGCACCGGCGACCTTGTTTACGCCAGTGATGGCGGCCAGAGCGATCAAGCAAACGAGAAGGGCGTACTCGACCAGGTCCTGACCTTCGTCGCGGTTCATCAGGTTCTGAAGCTTCACATACATTGCCAGAAATAGGTTGTTCATTTTGTATCCTCTCAGATTCGGTTTCCCCAGCCTCAGCCGGGCACCCTGCTTACTGCATCTGGCGTGCCATTGTTGGAAACTTCAGCTTGCACTTTAGAATCAA
>PLST01000141.1:2378-2855 GCA_003164255.1 Acidobacteriaceae bacterium
CAAGCACGATCCTCCACCGGCGCAGGAACGCCATGATCTTGCGGAGTTCTTGATTGCATTGGTTGCCGGGCTCGCGCTTGCTCTCGCTACCCTCTTCTTCTTTGCTGTGCCTGTCGTCGGTAGTCTAGCCGGATCTCGTGATTTTGTTTCTTACTGGGCTACCGGCCGCCAGCTCATTCACCACGCCAACCCGTACGACCGCGATGCGATCTCGGCGCTGGAACACGCCGCGGGGCTGGATGTTCGCGCCGTTCTCATCATGCGCAACCCTCCCTGGGCGTTGCCGCTTGCCTACCCGCTCGGTTTTCTCCCACTACGCGTGGCCGCAATCCTCTGGTCCCTGCTTCTGCTCGCGTGCCTGCTGCTTTCCGTGCGCGTCGCGCGCGAGTTGTATGGATCTCCCGCGAATCATCTCCACTGGCTCGCGCTGGCCTTTACGCCGGCCCTGATTTGCCTCACCATGGGCCAGACCGCGCT
>PLST01000141.1:2903-4394 GCA_003164255.1 Acidobacteriaceae bacterium
GCGGCTCTCGCGCTTTCGAGCGCCGTCGCGTCCTTGATCGACCCGCACGCGTGGCTCGACTACACCCGCCTGATGCGCTCACCCGCCGTCGAGAACGAATTCATCCCCTGCCTCGCGAGCGTCCTCCGTCTGTGGGTCGATCAATTGTTCAATGTGCAGGCAACCTGGCTCCAGTACTTGCCCGTCGCGCTCTGCTGCGTCTGGGCGTTGGTTTATTTTTGGCGCCGCCGCGCCGCCTGGGACTGGAAGACCCACGGCAGTCTTCTCATGCTGGTCTCTCTTGTCGCAGCGCCCTACTGCTGGTTTTACGATCAGTGCCTGGCCATTCCCGCTCTGCTCGCGGGCGCCTACGCCACGCGCTCCCGCAACTTGCTGACTGTGCTGGCGCTGGCCATTTTCGTCATGGACATCGAAATCTGCATCGTCCACGTAATATCGCCTCTCTATCTCTGGACCGCCCCGGCGTGGTTGGTCTGGTATCTGTGCGCCCGCCGCATGAACGTCCAAGGCGCAACTGACCTCGCTACCGCGACTTCATGACTTCGGTGCCGTATGTCGCAGCTCGAAAACTTCTGGGCATTTACTCGCCGGATGCGCGCCGGGCGGAATGCGGGGTTTGATTCTCATCGCTGGTTATAATCGCGTTGATTGCACACAGAAAGGCGCCGATCATTGAAGCAGCAATACGACATCAGTGTGCCTTTGACCGCGATCGCGTACGCCCTCGCGATTTTATATACCGTTCTGTTTCTCTGCCTCCTGCCTTTTAATCGCCAGACCGTCGCCCGCCGCGACTTCATCGTCTACTGGGCCACCGGCCAGCAACTCGTCCATCACGGCAATCCGTACGACCCCGCGGGCATCAATCAGATCGAGCACGACGCGGGATTTTCCGGCGGCGCGGGCTATTACATGCGCAATGCTCCCTGGGCTCTGCCCCTGGCTCTGCCCCTCGGCTATGCCAGCCCCATGGCGGCAGCCCTTCCCTGGTCGCTGCTCATGCTGGGCCTGCTGGTCGCCTCCGTGCGCATCCTCTGGAAGCTGCTTGGCTCGCCCGGAAACCATCGCGAATGGCTTGGGGTTTGCTTTCCTCCGGCGCTCTTCTGCGTCGTGCTGGGCCAAACCTCCATCTTTCTTCTCTTCGGGCTGGCGCTCTTTCTGCGCCTGCACAAAACCCGTCCCTTCGCAGCCGGCGCGGCGCTCTGGCTCTGCTCCATCAAACCGCATCTCTTTCTTCCCTTTGTTCTCGTGCTGCTGCTCTGGATCGTGCTTACGCGCGGTTATCGGATTCTCGCCGGAGGCGTAGCCGCTATGGCCGCCGGCAGCCTGGTTACAGCATGGATCGACCCGGCGGCCTGGAGCCAGTACGCCTATTACATGCGCACCTCCGTCGTCACGCGCGAGTTCACTCCCTGTTTCGGTGATCTTTTGCGTGATTCCATCCATCCTGCCTGGGAGTGGCTCGCTTTTGTGCCGGCGGTCCTCGGATGC
>PLST01000162.1 GCA_003164255.1 Acidobacteriaceae bacterium
GTCCGCTCTGCACAGCCTTGGCGAAGTGGAAGACGCAGTTCACCTGGTGCGTGGCGGGGTCTGGCTTTACGTCATCGCTGGTGAGCACGGTCAGCATCCATTTCGCCAGCACCTTGTCTTTCTTTTGCGCGAGCGCGGCAAAGCCTGAAACGTAGCTCTCGTCGAACGCGGCGCCGGGCGCAAGTTTCCAAGCGTTCTTGAGCTTCAGAGCCATGGCTTCAGGCGCTCCATCGAACTCGACCGCGCCCATCTGATACGGCGTACCGGCGACGATCTCAATGCCGTAATTCACAATGTGTGTGCTTTCGTTGAACGAGGGATGCGACACAACAGAGCAATCCAGATAGCCCCGCGCGTGATAAGCGTCGCGAATTGCGAAGAGAAGCAGATCGAGCGGCCGTCCCGAACCAGTCGGATATTTGGCCAGAACCTTCTGCACCTCCGCGCGCGGCACCAGCGCGTCGGCCGGATAGTCAATTGAGCCAAGCTTGTAAACGCCACCTTCGCTGATCGCAACCGTGTACGGTATCTCCACCGTCTGAGCAGAAACGACAGGAGGCTCGACTTCCGTTACATCGACCTTTACGGCCGCATAACCCAGATCCTGGTAGAGGTCCTCGAAGGCGTGTTTGAGGCCGATTGCCGTGTTTTCTGTATCGAACGCGTTTCCGGTCTGGCTCGAGGCAAGCACGCTGGCCTTGGCCTGCATCGCGGCCGAAACACCGGCAAGTTGAATCGCGCCGATCTTCACCGCCGGCAAAGTCACGCTGAAATTCATCGCCGTAATTTTTTTCGCGCCCAGGCCGCTGGTCAGAGCGGATGCAACGGTTGCCTTGATGCCTCCAGCCGTCAGCATCTCCTCCAGCATTCTGCAGATTCCGTCGTCCACAGAGCCATTGCCGGGCAACAGGCCGTGATAGAGAGGGAAGCGCTCGTGGAGTTTGTCGTCAAGTTCCTTGCCCGGCTTCAGCGGCAAATTCTCGAGATGCATCGGGTAGAGCTCTTTCAAGGGCGTCAATGTGAAGAGCAGCCCCTTGCTGTCACTGCTCAACTTCACCACCTCAAAGAATCCTGTATCGCTGAGCTGTTTGGCGTGAGCCTTCACCTCAACCGCGCTCAGGCGAGCATCCGGCTTCAGCCCCGCCGCCGCGAGCAACTCCTCCTGCGTGTATTGGGCCGCACCTTGAAAGCGGATCGCTTTGGGCGCGATCTTCCTTTGAGCGGACGAAGCTTTCTTCTGCGCGGGAGAGAGTAATGGACAGAGAAGAAGAACACCGGCAACGAGCAAAGCCTTTTTGTTCATGTTCGGCCAGATTAGCAAACCGCAACCGCCTTCGCACCTTTCATATCTTGGAGCGGTCGCCACAGCTAAGCCGTCCCCTTCAGCGCAGCAACCTCCCGGCTCAGCGCATCCAGACGATCCAACAACTCCGCATGCCGCTTGTCCACCTCCGAAGGCTCAAACGCCTCCAGATAAAACGTGCCATTCGGTTCCAGCTGGCACAGCCGCACCTGGTCCACGCTCTCGAATCCCTGCTTATGAACCACCTCGATCAGCTCTTCTTTCGACATCGATTCACGCGCCAGGGCCTTCACGTCGATCTGGCCATGACGCACCAGCACGTCCGACCGTCCTTCAAGCGCGCGTGTGAGGCTCGGCGAACGGAACAGCACCCGCACCACCAGCCAGTTGATGGCCAGCAAACCGAACGCGCCAATCACGCCTCCGGTCACGGAATTGTCGTCGCCGATGATCGCGTTCTGCACCGTGTTTGACAACGACAGCAGAACCACAAGGTCAAATGGATTCAACTGCGCCAGTTCCCGCTTGCCAAAAAGCCGCAGCAGCAACACCAGCACCAGGTACACAATCACCGGGCGAGCCAGCTTCTCCACGATCGGAAGCGGCAACTGAAACATATGGTCGAAGATGATCGAGTGAGGCATGAAAACGAGCATACCCGGCGTCAGGCCGTCCCACAATTCACCGGCCTGCTTTTTTCTCCAGCTTCAGAACCACGTCCACCGTCTGGTCGTCATTCAATCTCAACGCATAGGTGCAGTTTGACAAGGCAAATGTCCGCGCCAGCGACGGATCTTCGTTGCCCGTTGCAAGAAAGTCCGTGATCGCGCCTTCGTCGAACACCGCGCCCGCCGCCATCCTCCACTGCTTCAGCATGGACGCGGCCAGCTCGTCCGTCACGTTGTCCAGCGAGAGCTTGCCCATGGTGTACACCGGCCCCGGTTCCACCGTCACAACGTAGGTTACGGCGCCCTTGTCGCGATCGAAGGTCGGCGTCGCAATCACATTCGCCTTCATCATTCCCCGGTTGTGATACTGCTGCCGAATGTAGTCCCAGTTCGCGCGCATATGCGTCACGTCCGCGACGTCGCCGGGGTGAATGTGCGATTGATGGTCGAACTCCGCTTGCGTCACCACCACCTCGGGAGAAAGCTGAACCCCTGCTAGCCGGTACATCGGCCCCGTTGAAACGCTCATCGTAAACGGAACCCGGATCTCCGTCGCTGTGGCCGTCGCGGGCAAGCGCGGCTTCGCATGGATCTCCGCTTCGAGATATCCCAGGTCGAAATAATGCGTCCTCAAATCCGCTTCAACATGCGCCGCGGTGCCTTCCGTGTCGAACGGCGATCCGGTCTGTTGTGCCAGGATTCGTTGCGCCGGCTCATCCAGCGTGTTCGATCCCACTTCCTCCTTGAAGTCCCCCACCAGCACCGGCGGCGTGGAAATGTTCATCCGCATCGCCGTCACCGCATTCGGTCCGGCCCCGGCCTGTGGCGTAGCCGTCACCGTCGCCTTGATCTTCTGTTCCGCAAGCATCGTTTCCAGGGCCTTTTTCACGTCGTCCGTCAGCCCGCCCTCGCGCGGAACCTTGCCATGGTACAGCGGACACAGCGCGTGCAGCCGCGCCTCCAGCGCCGCACCGCCGGCCAGTGGCAGGTTCCCCATCTTCACCGGGTAAAGCTCGGTCACCTCCACCAGCTCGATAATCAGCGTGTCCCCTTCGGTCCTGAAGCCCAGGCTCTCAAACAACCCGCTGCTCATCAGCTGCTTTGCGTGGCCGTTCACGTCGTCTGAGCTCAGCGCCATGCCCAGCTTCAGCCCCGCCGCATCCATCAGCTCCTGGTTGGTAAAGTTGTCGGCTCCCTTGAACTCGATTGCCGCTGGCTGAAAATTCTGTGCCGCCGCCGCCGCCGCCACCAGCATCACAATTCCCGCAAGCTTCATCGGTCGCCGGCTTCCCATAGTGCTCGCAGCTTAGCAAAACCGCCACCAGAACCCAATCGCAAAATTCAAGAAAATCCTTCGCGCGCTCCCGAAACGCACCGCCGCTTGCCCCCGCTCCGTTTTCGGCGTCTGCTAAAGTACACTTGCATCCGGACCCCGCCGCGCATAAGGTAATCCACCAACCAGCTCAACTCCCAAAGGACCGACCCCACCCTCATGGCCAATTCAAGCCCCATCCCTCTCGCTCCCTTTCGCATCGATCCAAAATTCGACACACGGGTCTGGGGTTCTCGTGATCTGCGTCCCTGGTTTGATCGCGTCGTCCCGCCCGGCGCTGACCCCCTCGGCGAAGTCTGGCTCACTGGAGATATGTGCCTGGTCTCAACCGGGCCCCACGCCGGCAAGCGTCTCGACAAGCTCTTTGCCGAGTTTCCGGCCTCGCTCCTGGGCCCTCAGGCTCCTGTGTCCCAGTCGCCCATCCTTATCAAGGTTCTGTTCCCCAACGACAAGCTCAGCGTCCAGGTCCACCCCGACGACAAAATGGCGCAAAAATACGGCGAGCCCCGCGGCAAAACAGAATGTTGGTATGCGCTCGCCGCCCAGCCCGGCGCTCAGGTAGCCGTCGGCCTCAAGCCCGGAGGCACGCTTGCCCAGGTCGAGCAGGAAATTCATGACGGCACTCTCGAGGCAAGCCTCAACATGGTCCCCATAGCCGCCGGAGACCTCGTCTTCGTCGATGCCGGAAC
>PLST01000616.1:0-5010 GCA_003164255.1 Acidobacteriaceae bacterium
GTCGCTGACGGCGTGCGCTCCGTCGGCTGGCAGGTGGTTGAGACCATCCCCTCGCCCATCACCGGCGCTGAAGGCAATCACGAGTTTCTGCTTTACGCCCGCCGGCCTGCCTCCGCTTAATCGTTCGCAACCCCAATCCGTTACACTTGACCGCATGGTTCGCGTCGCCATAGTTTGCAAGCCCAACAAGGAAGAACTCAACCGGCTTCTGCCCGACCTCATCGACTGGCTGCGCAAGCACTGCTTCGAGCCGCTTCTCGATCTTGAAGGCGGAACCTACACCACCAGCGCCGAGGCCGTCGATCGTGGCGAAATGCCCGCCGCAAAGCCCGAACTGGTCATCGTTCTCGGTGGCGACGGAACCCTGCTCGCTGCCGCACGCGTATTTGCCTCCACTGGCACGCCCATCCTCAGCGTCAATCTTGGCTATCTCGGCTTTCTCACCGAGGTCCGCCTCGCCGACCTCTACTCCACTCTCGAAAGCTGGTGCAAGGGCTGCCACGATGTGGACGAGCGCGCCATGCTTCACGCCGGGCTCTGGCGCAACGGCCAGGAGCACTCCTGCTACGAGGCCCTTAACGAAATAGTTGTCTCCAAGGGCGACATCGCCCGCATGGGCGACTTCTCCGTCGAGCTCGATGGCAAAAAAGTGGCCCGCTTCCGCGCCGACGGCGTCATCGTCTCCACNNCTGCTCACCCTCAGGCCCATCGTGGTCCGCGGCGACGCCAGCCTCACCGTCCGCGTTGAGGGAGTGCCCAACCTTGCCCTGCTCACCGTAGACGGTCAGCAGGCAGTCGAACTCATCCGCGGCGACGAACTCCGTTGCCACCGCTCCGTGCACACCGTCAAGCTGGTGCGTCTCAGCGAAAGCGGCTTCTTTGAGGCCCTGCGCAGCAAGCTGAGCTGGGGCGAGCGCTAAGCCTGCCCGAAACCACGCCCTCTGCCTGGGTTTGACTTGGACTTTGAAAACGAAAGGGCAATTCAACCGCCAATGGCATGAACCGTTTTCTATGATAGGAGAACTCTATGAACAGTGTCGCTCACAAGCTTCACAAAATTGCTGCCATCGCTCGTGGCGGGGGACGCTCATTTAGAACCAGGGTTGTGGACGATATCTGGATTAAGTGGCCCGTCGAGCAATCCCGCCAATTCTGGCGCGGCGAGAATCCTGACTCTCGCTTGATCAGGTTCTTGATTGACCAGTTTCCGGAACGAGGCGTCTTTTTTGATATTGGCGCAAATGTGGGATTGTACTCAATCGCTCTGGCGAGCGCGCTTGGAAGCCGTTTTAAGGGAGTCGCTTTTGAGCCGTGCCCGTCCACAGTTCAATGTTTGGCCAAGAATTTGGCACTAAATGGAGTTACTACAGTTGAGACCTTTCAGACTGCTTTGTCATCTTCTGAAGGCTCAATGACGCTTTCAAACTACCCAAACGGTCTCAATAATTTTCGAGTGTCTGGTGACGCAAACAATCATCCAACCGTCGAAGTCCCGACTATGACATTGGATAGCTTCTGCGCTCGCGAAAATATAGCCCCCGATGTCTGCAAGATTGATGTTGAGGCCCATGAGTTGCACGTGTTGATGGGAGGACAGGCAACGCTTCAGCGCCAACGTCCAGTTCTGCTGGTTGAGATTCACGGCGCTTCCCTGACGGCTGCGGATCGGGAAAGTATACTTCACCGCCTGAAGGACTATGGCTATGAGAAGATCAGCGACATTGATGGACGGACAATCAGTACCTTACCCGACCGTACGCTCCACATCCTATGCACACCGTGAAAAAATGCAAGTTAAGCTGATTGGGCTGCTGCTTTGTCAACACTGTTAGCGACGCTGCTGATGACCGATGCACTGGATTGGTCCTGATAGCACCATCAGCATGATCCAGATTGAATTTAAGCTTGAACCCTCGCGTCGGGCCATCCACCCGTTAGGTCCATTCGGTTTTTTGAAGTTTCCTCCATATCAAGAAACCAAGGGTGGGAGACGACATACTCCGCTCCAGCCATCACCATCTTGAACTCACGTTCGCAATCACCACCCGGTCGCGCACCGGAGCGAGGGCCTCACCCACAAGCTCTTCATTCACAAACGGGCCGTAGACCTCAGCAGTATCGAAGAAATTGATGCCACGTTCCACCGCTGCCCGAATGAGAGCAATCATCTCCTGCTTTGTCCCTGCCACCGCTCCGTGACCAGGACTCAACCTCATGCACCCGAGCCCCAAAGCCGAGACTTCAAGGCCGCTATTCCCGAGTTTTGGTGTCTTCATTGCTTGCCTTTCCTGGCGCTTATACGTGCGCAGTCTGGACCGGATGGCCCGAGTCTTGGGACGCGGGCTCCCNNAAACTCGCGTATGTGAGCTGCTGTTTTCTGCTCCGTGTCGTCCAGCGTGCGAGTGATGCCTTTCAACCCTCGTTCGGTAGCATCAATCGACGCCTGCGCCTGGCGCTTCGCCTCGTTCGGATCCCCAGACGAAAGCTGCCCAATCGCACTAACCGCCGGTGGTCCATTTGCGGCCTGCTGCGCATCCGCGTCAGATGGTGGCGTCTTCTTGTGCTTGGGCAGAGGCTTGGGCGTCTGCGTTGGCAGCTTGGTTTCAGCCACCGGGGGCTTGGTGGGAATCGTCAGGTCAGGCGGGGGCGACTGACTCGGCGGAGGCAGCGAAGACGCATCCTTCGCAATGTCAGGCGCAAGAGGCTGATCCGCCGGCTTCGGCTTCTTCTGCAAGAAGCACCCGGTCAACAACACCGGCAACAGGCACGCAACGATCTTGGCCGGAAACTTCATCCCGCTAGCCCCTTCTCGATTTCGACAGCGGCCGGCTGCAGATGCCGGCGTCCCCAGTCCGAGGCGGAGAGTGGAATCCGCAACTGGAACTCCGTGCCGCGGCCTGTCTTCGATTGTACTTCTATGCTGCCGTAATGTAACTGAAGAATCCGGTAAGTCATCGCCAATCCGATCCCGCTGCCCTCCGACTTGGTGGTGAAATAGAGATCGAAAATCTTCTCGCGGATCTCCTCAGGAATCCCCGCGCCCTCATCCGCAATGCGTAAAAGTGCGGTTTTTCTGTCATCTTCGAGCGTGACTTCCAACTTACCGCCCTCCGGCATTGCCTGCGCGCCGTTCAGAATCACGTTCAGGACCGCCTGTTTGAGCAGGTCCGCGTCAACATTGGCCATAATCGGATGCGATGGCATATGGCTGATGAGCGTGACGTTACGCGTGGAGAACTCGGCCGTGGCCAGCGTCAGCACGTCGCCAATCACGGTGCGCAGGTCGCGTTCGCGGAGATCCAATTCAACAGGGCGCGAGAAGTCCACAAGCATTTGGACGACGCGATCGAGCCGATGTATCTCAGAATCGATTACTTCAAGGTGTCGAACTGCCGGTGCGCTGGCGTCACCCAGTTTTGTTTTCAGCAGCTCAAGGTGAACGACAATGGCATTGATGGGATTCTTTACCTCGTGACCGACACCCGAGGTGAGCCGGCCAATGGCGGCCAGGCGGCGCGAAAGTTCGAGCTCCGATTCGATCGCTTCGGCGGATTCAAGATCGTGCAGCGTGACCAGCGCGCCCAGGCCCTGGCGCGTGTTTTCGTCGTGGATGAACTCGAGCGATGCCTGGATGCGCCGGCCCGTCTCCGTGCGGACTTCCTCGTTGACCAGCGTGGCCCCGGTGTCGAACGCCTCGCCAAGCATGCGGCCCAGCACCGTAGAGGGATTGAAGATGTCGTGCGCATGCATGCCCAAGATGGTTTCGTGGGAAATATCCAGGAAGCGCCGCGCCGCTTCTGACACAAGCACCGCCCGCCCATCCGCTGTGAACAAAAGAATTCCATCCTGCAGGTTGCCCAGCACCTGGTCGAGATTTTCCTTCAATGCGGAGAACACCTCTTCCACATTGCGCATGCGCTGGCCAATCTGCTCAATTTTGGTGGAGACCTGCTGGGCTGTGTCCTGCATTATGGCCTGCTTTGGCTCGCTCGCGATTTCGCCCGCCGTGGTCCAACGGTCGAGCTGCCGGCTGATCTGTTCCATCGGGCGCAGCGCAAGGTTTGAGAGCAGAAAGGCGGCAAGCAGTGCGGTCAGCAGCGAAACGCCCATCAGGCTCAGCGCTTCAGTCCGCCATGGCGCATAAAAAGCCAGCAGCAGCGTGGTGCGCACGCCTACGTGCACTGAAGCGAAGGGCGCGCCGTTGTTTTCAAGCGACGCTATGACGTCGTAGACCTTGGGCGGCCCAAAAACTTCAAGCATCAACTTGAACGAGTTGAGATTGAGCAGTTGCGTGTAGTCAGGCCGCAACGGCAGCGTCTTGTCTTCGTTCTCGGGGTTTGTGCTCAGCAGCGTAAGCGAATGACTGTCGCCGATGTTCACGTCATAGACCGTGAGCGAGTAGCGGTTGACTGACTGCACCACGGCCTGCAACTCCGCGTTGTCGCGCACTGCGGAGGTCATCAGCGCGCGCAACTGCGCGGGATCGTTAGGATCGACCGTCTGGTCTCTGAGGCCGGTTTCCAGAGCGTTCTGCAGGGCAAACCGGATCTGTTCCGCCACCATGTGATTGGTGTCGTACGACTCGGCAACCGCCGAGTGCAGCATCTGGCTGGCGTAGACCAGCGACACCAGCCCGGTGATGAGAAATACCAGGGCGGTGATGGCCAGCACGAGTTTGATCTTGAGACGCATGGTTCAGGCGATGGTGTCCTGGCGGGCCCGGCTGTACTCCTTCAGCTTGTTATGCAGCGTCTTGAGGCTGACGCCCAGGATTTCGGCGGCGCGGGTCTTGTTTTGTCCCGTGGCCTCAAGCGTATGCAGAATAAGGAGCCGCTCGGCCTCATCCACGGTGGTGCCAACGTGCACGCCGATTTCACCCGTATTCGCAGCTGCCGCGGCCGGCACTGGCGTTTTGCCAAAGCCGGGAGGCAGGTGCCCCACATCGAGCGGCGCGCCATCCGGGCACAGAATCACGGCCCGCTCCACCGTGTTGCGCAGTTCGCGCACGTT
>PLST01000616.1:5132-17725 GCA_003164255.1 Acidobacteriaceae bacterium
CCGGTGGCCAGTTCGAAGCAGCCGGCTCGACGCTCGGCCGCGCCGGTGAACGCGCCTTTCTCGTGGCCGAAGATTTCGCTCTCGATCAGTGTTTCAGGAATGGCGGCACAGTTGACGGCGACAAATGGCTTTGCCTTGCGCGGGCTGAGCTCGTGTAAGGTGCGCGCCACCAGCTCTTTTCCCGTTCCGCTTTCGCCGGTGATCAGCACGTGAACGTTTGACGGCGCAACTTGCTCGATGAGGCCAAAGATCTCGCGCATCACTTTGGAACTGCCGACCAGCGAACCCAGCACGCCGGACTCGCGCAGGCGGCGGCGCGCCACTTCAAGCTCGATTTCAGTCGAGCGCTGGCGGGTCGCGTTGCCCAGGATGGTGCGCAGGCGCGTCGCATCAACGGGCTTCTGCAGAAAATCGTACGCGCCCAGCTTCATCGCTTCCACTGCCAGCTGGATTGAGCCCTGGGCCGTAAGCACCACCACGGCCATATTGGAGTTGATGCCCGAGTCGGCTTCAGACAGGCGCGTCAGCAGGCCGATCCCGTCCAGCCGCGGCATCTTCAGGTCGGTCACCACGATGGCCGGATCAAATGCCAGGACCTTTTCCCACGCTTCAATGCCGTCGCGCGCCGTCTCGGTGCGATAGCCCCAGCCGGAGATCAGTTCGGCCAGGCCCATCAGCGCGTTGGGCTCGTCTTCGGCAATCAGGACTTTCACATCGTTCTGCATAGAGCCTTTCCGATCTACTTAATACTATGCACCGCAAAATGAGACTTCGCGACGGATGAGCCGTGTCCTACGATGTACCCGTTGTCGCTTGTCCGGCCTTTTCAGTGAGTTCGGCCCAGCGGGCATAGAGGGCATCGCTTTCGTGCTGGGCGGCGTCGAGTTCTTTCAAAGCTTGTTCGAGCGCGGCGGCGTCTGTCGCGATCTCGGGCTGCTCAATCCGTTCACGGGCGGCGTGCAGGCGGGCGTCTGAGGCCTCCACGCGTTCTTCAATGGCGGCGAATTCCCGGGCTTCGAGATACGAGAGCTTCTTCTTCGTCGCAGGCGCAGGATCCGCGCTCGCCTGTTGCGACGATCTCGATCCATCGGAGTTACGCGCTTTATCCTTTGCCGGCCCTGACGCCTCGCGTTCGTCCTGTTCCACAAGCCAGTCTTCCCACTGCGCGTAGTCGGCAAACCGCCCTGTGTTCCCACGGCCATCGAGACCCAGAACCGTGGAGGCGACGCGGTTTAGCAGGTAACGGTCATGCGTCACCAGCACCAGCGCGCCGGGAAAGTCGAGCAGATTTTCTTCCAGGATTTCGAGCGTGGGAATATCCAGGTCATTCGTAGGCTCATCCAGCAGAAGGACGTCTGCGGGTTCCAGCATGAGCCTGGCAATCAGGACGCGCGCTCGCTCGCCGCCTGACAGATTGCGCACAGGCTGATTGAGCTGCTCGCTGGTAAACAGAAAGCGTGCGGCCCAGCTGGCCACATGCACGGTGCGGCCCTGGTAGATGAGGCTGTCGCTCTCCGGCGCCAGCGCGCGCCGCAGCGTAAGGCTTTCATCCAGATCGCGCATCTGGCTGAAGTAGACAAGGCGCAGCGCATCGGCACGGCGAATGGATCCGGCAGAGGGCGAAAGTTCGCCGCGCAGCAAGCGCAGAAACGTGGTTTTGCCGCTGCCGTTGGGGCCTACCAGCCCGACCTTCATGCCTGCGGTCAAAATGAAATTCAAACCGGAGAAAAGCAGCCGTGGGCCATTTTCTTGAAGGGTTCCTGTTGAAGCGTCGTCGCTCGAGGGAACTTCGCACGATACGTTGTTGAACTCGACGAGCCGCTTGGTCTTCCGCTGGCTTGCTTCAAAGTCGATGCCGGCCTGGCTGACGGTGGTTCGCGAGTCCATGGCGGCCAATTGGCCAATCATCGCGTTGGCGGTATCAATGCGCGCTTTGGATTTTGTGGTGCGGGCTTTTGGACCGCGGCGAAGCCACTCGATCTCGGTTCTGACCTGGTTGCGCAGGCTCTCCTGCTGGCGGCTTTGCGATTCCAGGTACGCCTGTTTCTCCTCAAGAAAGCGGCTGAAGTTTCCTTTCACGCGCAATAGGCCTTCAGCGAAGACGCGGTTCAGCTCAACGATCTGGCTTGAGGTGGATTCGAGAAAATAACGATCGTGGCTAACGGTCACGGCTGCGAAAGAGGCGTTTGCGAGCAACCCCTCAAGCCATTCGATGCCCGCCAGGTCGAGATGGTTGGTGGGCTCGTCGAGCAACATCACGTCGGGATCGCCAACCAGGGCTTCAACAATGGCAANNGCGCGGCCCGCCAGTTCGCGAAGCCGGCCTTCGCGTGCACGCTCATCCTCCAGCGCGGACTCTTTGTGGGCGGCCACTAGAGCGTTTTCCAGCACCTGGCGGATGCTGACACCGTGAGCAAAACGCGAGTCCTGCGGGACATAAGCCGCACGGGCGCGCTTGCGCACGGCAACCTCGCCGGAGTCGGGTTCCACCTGCCCGGCCAGCAGGGCCAGCAGCGTGGACTTGCCCGCGCCATTGGGCCCGATCAGGCCGATCCGGTCGCCATCCTCCACGGTAAGGGAGATATTGAGAAAAAGCGGCTTGGCGCCGAATTGTTTGGTCACGGACTGCGCATTGAGAATTGGAGGCATCTGATCAAGAGTATCGTGTGAGGGCGCAAAAGCCCCCATGCGCATGGAACGAGCCACGCAGACGCACATGGGCCGGGGATCACATCACGAGGGCTGAAATCTGCTATAGAATGTGCGGCGGAAGTAAGGTGTATACGCGATGATGAATACAGTTAAGTTTCTTTCTTCGAGGATCGTTTTGGCGCAAATCTCAACCCTGATTACCGCAGGCGCAATGGCGCTGACGCCGGGCGCCTCTGGCGCGCAAACCGCGTTCGGGCCTGCGAACCCGTTTTACGCTCCCAGCACGCTGCCGTTTCATGCGCCGCCCTTCGACAAGATCAAGGACGGCGATTACAAGCCGGCCATCGAGGCAGGAATCGCCCAGCAGCTTGAGGAAATTCACGCGATCGCCAGCAACCCGGCCGAGCCCACGTTTGACAACACGCTCGTCGCCATTGAAAAAAGCGGGCAATTGGTCAATCGCGTCAACTATGTCTTTAACGGCGTCACCGGCGCGAATATGAACCCGGAGTTGCAGACGACGCAGGACGAAGTTGCGCCGAAGCTGGCAGCCCTGCAGGACGGAATCTACCTCAACACCCAGCTCTTCAAGCGGGTGGAGAAGCTCTACAACGAGCGCAACAAGCTGAATCTCGATCCCGAGTCAATGCGGCTGCTCGAGTACCAATACCAGGAGTTTGTGCTCGCGGGTGCGCGTCTTTCTGAAGCCGACAAGACGAAGCTGAAAAAGTTGAATGAGGAAGAGGCGAATCTCACCACCGCCTTCATCTCAAAGCTGCTGGCCGCAACCAAGAGCGCCGCATACATCACGAAAGACAAGGCGGCGCTGGCAGGATTGAGCGACGCGGAACTGGCAGCGGCGGCCGATGCCGCGCATGAGCGCAAAGTGGACGGCTGGCTGCTTTCCATGCAGAACACGACGCAGCAGCCCGAGCTTGAATCGCTTTCGAATCGCACAACCAGGCAAGCAATCTTTGAGAGTTCGTTGAATCGCGCCGAGCGTGGCGACAAAAACGACACACGCGCAACCATCGCGCGGCTGGCCCAGTTGCGCGCGCAGAAGGCAAAGCTGCTCGGATATACCAGCTACGCCGCCTGGAGGCTCGCGGACCAAATGGCCGGCACTCCTGAAACGGCGGTCAAGTTCATGGATGAGCTGGTTCCCGCGGCAACCGCCAAGGCGCAGGGAGAGGCCAATGACATTCAGGCGCTCATCGATGCGCAGCACGGCGGTTTCAAACTTGCCCCGTGGGATTGGAACTTCTACGCCGAACAAGTGCGCAAGGCCAAATTCGACCTGGACGAGTCGCAAGTAAAGCCTTACTTTGAGCTGAACAACGTGCTCGAAAATGGCGTGTTTTACGCCGCGCACATGCTCTACGGCATCAGCTTCAAGCAGCGTACCGACATTCCCGTCTACGNNCAAGAACGGCGGCGCGTGGATGGACAACTTTGTCGGCCAGTCGAAGTTGCTGGGCACGCTGCCCGTGGTCTACAACGTAGCCAACTTCTCCAAGCCCACCGCCGGCGAACCGGCGTTGCTCAGCTTCGACGACGTGACCACGATGTTTCACGAGTTCGGCCACGCGCTCCACGGCATGTTTGCCGACACCATGTATCCCACGCTCAGCGGGACGCAGACTCCGCGCGATTTTGTTGAGTTTCCCTCGCAGTTCAATGAGCATTGGGCCAGCGACCGGGCGGTGTTTCCGCATTATGCAAAGCACTACAAAACCGGTGAGCCTATGCCTGCGGAGCTGGTCGCGAAACTTGAGAAATCAGCAACCTTCAACCAGGGATACAAGCTCACCGAGTTGCTGGCCGCCGCGCAACTTGACATGCAGTGGCACACGCTCGAGGACGATTCCAAACTCCAGGACCCCGACAAATTTGAATCCGAAGCGCTGAGCATGAAGTGGCTGGCGCTCCCAACCGTTCCTCCGCGCTACCGCTCCAGCTACTTCATGCACATCTGGGGCAACGGTTATCAGGCCGGCTACTACGCCTATCTCTGGTGCGAAATGCTCGACGACGACGCCTATCAATGGTTTGAAGATCATGGCGGACTCACGCGGGCCAATGGAGACCGCTTCCGCCGCATGATTCTTTCGCGAGGCAACACGTCAGACCTGGACCAGCTATACAAAGCGTGGCTGGGCGCCGAGCCGGGAATTGCACCCATGCTCAAGGCGCGCGGACTGGAGCAGCGAGCGCCGGCAAAGTAAACTGAATGCATGCTGGACTTCGAGATTTCTGCCGCCGCCGCAGCAGCGCTGCTTAAGGAAAAAGGAGCGCGCCTGATCGATGTGCGCGAACCGTGGGAATTCGCAACCGCGCACATTGAAGGCAGTGTGCCCATCCCCATGGGCGAAGTGCCCTCGCGCGCCCATCAGGAACTGGACCCCGAAGAGCCGTTGGTCGTGGTCTGTCATCACGGCGTCCGCTCAATGAACGTAACCGTGTGGCTGCGCAACCAGGGCTTCGAAAACGCGCAGTCCCTGCGCGGCGGCATCGACGCCTGGTCGGTCGAAGTCGATCCGAAGGTCGCGCGTTACTGATCCTGATCCGCAAATGAACAGCGATTTGTTACTGTCCTGATTGCGAAAACCTTGACGGAGCCATTGACACTCATCGTGTCATTCCGGGGCCTGGCCGGCCTCAACTCTGATGTACAAGAAAACTCTGAGACGGAGCATCCTGTATGACGGTCAAAATCAATCTGGTCGAGAAATTTGGCTTATTCAACGAACATTGGCGGCCAAAGGTAATTGCCAATTTGAACGGGCAAGAAATCAAGATCATCAAGGCGCAAGGAGAGTTCCCCTGGCACCATCACGAGAACGAAGACGAGTTCTTCATGGTTTGGAAGGGACAATTTCGCGTCGAATTCAGAGACCGCATTGTCCGCCTGGGGCCTGGCGAATGCCTGGTAGTGCCACGCGGGATGGAGCATCGGACGTGCGCCGATGAAGAAGCCGAGGTTCTTTGTTTCGAGCCGGGAGGCGTGTTGAACACCGGCAATATCGCAGACGACATATTCACCGCACCCAGCGGGGTAAAAATCTGACGCATCGGAGTTGCGCGCTGCTGGCGGTTTCATGCACAGCCGTACGGCGCCTTCCAGGTCTATACTCTGTTTTGTCTGTTTCTTGGAAGGAGCATTCCTATGTCTTCGTCAGCAGTTGATTTTGCACTCAAAAACTATCCTCGCTTCGTTGAAGAACTCAAGGCGCTGTTGCGCATCCCGTCCATCTCCACCTTGCCCGAGCATGCGGGTGATTGCCGTCTGGCAGCCGATTCGCTGGCCACGGAACTGAAGCGCATCGGCATGGAGCATGTGCGTCTGATTGAAACCAAGGGCCACCCGATGGTCTATGGCGACTGGCTTCATGCCACAGGGAAACCAACCGCGCTCGTCTATGGTCACTACGACGTGCAGCCGCCCGATCCGCTGGATGAATGGCTTTCGCCGCCGTTCGAGCCCACCGAGCGCGATGGCAACATCTATGCGCGCGGCGCAGTGGACGACAAGGGACAGGTCATGGCGCAGGTCAAGGCGCTCGAGTCGTTGCTGGTTGCCACTGGAAAGCTCCCCATCAATGTGCGCGTGATCTTCGAAGGCGAAGAAGAAGTGGGCGGCGAGGGCATTGCCGATTTTGTGGCATCGAAGCCGCCGGAGTTGAAGGCTGACTTCGCCCTGGTCTCCGATACCGAGCTCTTCGCGCCCGGCCTGCCTACCTTGTGCGTGGGCCTGCGCGGCATGATCTACACCGAGCTTGAGGTGCGCAGCTCTCGTACCGATCTGCACTCCGGTGTGTACGGCGGAGCCGCTCCCAACTCCTTCGTCTCGCTGGCGCAGATTCTCGCTAAGCTCAAGGACGAAGAAGGCAAGATTCTGATTCCCGGTTTCTATGATGACGTGATTCCGCCCAGCGCCGAAGAGCTTGCAACCTGGAAGAAGTTGCCCTTCGACGAGGAACACTATCGCATCTCCGAGGTGGGCTCGAAGCAACTGGTGGGCGAAAAAGGCTACAGCGTTCTGGAGCGCACCTGGGCAAGGCCCACGCTCGATGTACACGGCATTCCGGGCGGCTTTACCGGTGCCGGCGCCAAGACCGTGATCCCGGCCAAGGCCACGGCCAAGGTCTCCATGCGGCTGGTTCCTGGCATGACCCCGGCCAAGGCCTTCGCCCTCTACAAGAGCTTCGTTGAGAAAATTGCACCCGCGGGTGTCGATGTTGAAGTCAGGCTGATTCACTCCGGCGATCCCTGTGTGGTTGCCGTCAACAATCCCTACATCCAGGCGGCCACGCGGGCGCTGCACGAAGTGTGGGGCAAGGACACGGTCTTCATCCGCTCGGGCGGGTCGATTCCAATTGTCGGGGATTTTGACAGGCATCTCGGCCTGCCCAGCGTGATGATGGGCTTCGGCCTGCCGGATGACAACCTGCACGCTCCCAACGAGAAGTTTCACCTGAAAAACTTCGAATTGGGAATCATCTCGCTGATCCGGTTTATGGAGGAGGCGGCAAACTGAGCCGGCCTCACCCTGCGCCCGGGGCGACCACAGAGGGATTCGTCCTCGCCGGAGGACAGTCAACCCGGATGGGCGTCGACAAGGCGCTCGTTCATTTGCGCGGGCGGCCGCTGGTCGAGCATGCGCTGGAGATTCTGCGCGGAGCGGGACTGGCGGCGTCGATCGCCGGCGCCCGCTCGACGCTGAGCGCCTTTGCAGCCGTCGTCGAGGATGTCGAGGCCGGCAAGGGACCTCTCGGTGGCATCTGCGCTGCCTTGGCTTCAACCAGTGCGCAACGGGCGGTGTTTGTGCCTGTGGATCTTCCCCTGCTGCCTTCCTCGCTCGTTGCATACCTGGTGCGCCATGCCGAGATCACTGGCCGAGCCGTCACCCTTGCGTCGGTAGCCGGGTTTACCCAGACATTTCCTGCGGTCGTCGACCGAGCGGCTTTACCCTGGCTCAAGGCCGAACTCGGCGCCGGGCGCTTAGGATGCTTTGCTGCGCTTGAGGTTGCCGCGGCAGCGTTAGGTGAGCGTGTGGGGGTAATTGCGGTCGAAGCCCTGGTTCAGTCCGGAGCGGTTTGCCATCCTGACGGCCTGCCGCCGGCTCGCTGGTTTACAAATTTGAATACGCCTGTGGATTTGAGGGGCGTTTCCAGGGAACGGGATCGCGTAAGCTGAAATCAGATGGCGGATTCCCCTCCCAATCCCGCTCCGGATTCCACGGCACACGATCTCACCGGGCCCGGTCAGCCTGGCACCGACCCTTTTGGGCCCGAACCCCCTGAAACAGATATTACGGAAGCTCTCGGCAGCGAATACGCCGCGGAAGTGGAACTGCGCGCAAAATCCACCCATGGGCCGCTCATCCAGTTCAGTCACGTCAGCATCTCCTTTGATGGCCGTGCCGTGCTTGAGGACGTGAGCTTCGAGGTGGAGCGCGGACAGACGCTCTGCATTCTGGGGCGCAGTGGCGTCGGCAAGTCAGTGTCTCTGCGCCTGTTGATGGGGTTTCTAAAACCGGACTCCGGTTCGATACGAATCGAAAACGAAGAGATCACCTCCCTCGATGAAGAGGGCATGCGCGAAGTCCGCAAAAAGGTAACCATGGTCTTTCAGAACGGCGCCCTCTTCGACTCGCTCAACGTGCGGGAGAATGTCGCGTTTCCCCTCAGGGAGCGCGGCGGGCTGGCCGAGGACCAGATCGTCCAGATCGTGGACCGGCTGATCAGCATGGTGGGCGCCGACGACGTGACCGAAAGTTTACCGGCCAGCCTCTCCACCGGGCGCAAGCGCGCTGTAGCCATTGCTCGCGCGCTGGCCGCCCAGCCTGAAATCGTTCTATATGACGAGCCTACGACGATGGTCGATCCGATCATCGCGCGCAGGCTCGGTGATCTGATTCAACGCCTGAAAGGGCAACTGGGATTTACGAGCATTGTGGTAACCCATGACATGCGCTTTGCCGAACGCCTGGCAGACACCGTTTTGTTCCTTCACGAAGGGCGTGCGGCCTATTTTGGGCCCCTCGCCGGCTTCATCGATTCCACAGATCCGAATATCCAGCAGTTCCTCTACCTTGACGCTTACTTGTTACCTTTGGGCTGAAAGGTTGATCTTTAGGTAACTAAAGTTGTAGTCGATTTTCCTTGCGATTGGCCTGCAAACAGGGCGATGCTAAGGGGTGTAAGGCTTCCCGTTCTGGTTGATGGATAACAAACTGGGAAACCCCTCCCTGGATACCGATGCAATTGCTGATAGGGCTTTGTATAATTGCTTTATTGTCATTGATTTCCGTTTGCGAGATTTTTTGGGGGGAAACGGAAATGGTTTCGCGCTTTCATTCCTGAGATTGTGTTTAATGGATCGCTTTCGTTCGATGCAAATCGATGGCGCCGGCCTTGATTGGCAGCGGGATTTTGCGTCATCGAAGGGGACGGTGTATTCCGTCATGCTGTGTTAGGAAGAGTAAACAGGCTTCTGTCAAAAAATGTTGGGGATTTCGGCAACGGTAGTATCGGGCTCGGCAAGACGTTATCGAATCGCAGAATTCGAATCGAAGTTCAAGGTCCTTGGTTGGCTGCAAACGTTCAACGTTCAAAGCCGCCTTTGTCCCATAGTTCCTGAACCCACGAGGTCTGCGGAACACGCATGGCAACTTCGGAATTCTGGCAGAGACTATCAGCGTCGTTAGCTTCCACCCATGAATGGGAAGGAGGCATGGCTGTAGAAAACGCGCGTACCCCACGCGGAACGACAAAGCTCTGGATGGTTCTCGATCTTGTTTCTATTGTGCTGGCGGCGGTTCTCGCCACCATGTACAAGTTGCGCACTGGGCCTGTGGATGGAGCCAGGGGCTTGTGGCGTGGCACTCTTTTTTACCACCGTCCCATGTGGATCCTGATGGCGCTGCTCTGCGGATTCGCCATCACGCTCATGATCACTAGCAAGCGCCTGCATCTGTACACCCCCACGCGCCTGACCAACATACTCAACGAGCAGAGATTAAGCGTGCAGGCCTGCTTTACTTCAGGCCTTCTGCTCACCGGCGCTCTCTACGTCATACACGCCGACGACATTCCCCGTAGCGTCGTGCTCATTACGGTTCTGCTGGTCACCATGGCGCTGAGTCTTCGCCGCCTCATCTATCGCATTCTTCTTAATCATCGCTACGACCGCGGCCTCGACACACGCAACGTCCTCATTGTCGGCACCGGGCCGGAGGCGCACGCGCTGCGCCATCATCTTGAGAGCATCCGCCATCTCGGCTACACCTTCAAGGGTTTCATCGATTTTCCCGACGCGAATATGCGGTCTTCGGCCGCCTCCAGCGATGTGGTGGGAACGATTGACAATCTCTTTCAGCGGACGCGCACGCTGTTTGTGGACGAAATCTTTTTCACGGCCCCATGCGAGCGCGAGCTGGTGCAGAACGTGCTCGAGCAGGCGCGTATCCACAGCGTCGATCTGCGCGTCGTGCCCGACATGTATAACGGCCTCACCTGGAACAGCCCCATCGAATACATCGGCCAGTTTCCAACCATTCCTCTCCATTGCGGCAATGTGCCGGAGATGGGGCTCGTGTTCAAGCGCGCGTTCGATGTGGTCTTCTCAACGCTGATCCTCATTCTGTTTTCGCCGCTGCTGCTGATCATAGCGATTGCCGTCAAAATGGACTCGCCTGGACCGGCATTCTACGAGTCAGAGCGTATAGGGAAAAAAGGCCGCGTCTTCCACTGCATGAAGTTCCGCACCATGGTCAATGACGCCGATCTTCGCCGCGCCGACGTGATGCACATGAACGAGCGCGATGGCGTGCTGTTCAAAATTTCCAACGATCCGCGCATCACCCACCTCGGCCGCTTCCTGCGCAAGTATTCTCTTGATGAGCTTCCGCAGTTCATCAATGTGCTCAAGGGCGAAATGAGCATCGTCGGTCCGCGTCCGCCCATAGCCAGCGAGGTAAAGGAGTACAAGCTGAGCCACCTCCGCCGCCTCGACGTCACTCCCGGGATTACCGGCTTGTGGCAGGTGCAGGGCCGCACCGATCCCTCTTTCGCCAGCTACGTTTCGCTCGACGTCACCTACATTGACAACTGGAGCATCTGGCTGGACTTCAAGATCATGGTGCGTACGGTTGGCGTGGTGTTCGCAGGAACGGGCACGTAGAGCCGGACGGAGACACCTTCGCCGAATCAGCAAGATGCAAAAGGAAACGTGGGCCGCTGATCAGGCCCCGGCCCATTTGCCTGTCGCTGTAAACTGGAAGTGTGAAGATCGCACTGGCCCAGATCAATCCGACGGTTGGAGATTTCACCGGAAACCTCGAAAAAATTGTTGCCGCAAGTCGCCGCGCAGCTGAAGCAGGAGCACGGCTCACGGTCTTTTCCGAACTCGCCATCTGCGGCTATCCGCCGGCGGATTTTCTTGAGAAACCAAGCTTTCTTGTCCGCTGCCGATCGGCCGTCGATGAGCTGGCTGCGATGACGAGCAGTTTGACCACCGCAATCGTCGTTGGAGTTGCGTTGCCTGCCCCCAGCGGCAGCGGAAAGCCGGCCGTGAATGCGGCAGTCCTGCTGGATGGGGGGCGGCTGCTTCTGGAGCAGCACAAACGGCTGTTGCCCTTTTACGACGTCTTTGACGAGCAGCGCTACTTTGCCCCGGCGCGCAGCCAGCGGGTGGTGGAACTCGACGGCGTACGCCTCGCGATTTCGATTTGCGAAGACGCCTGGAACGACAAAAACTTCTGGCCGCGGCGGTTGTACAAAGTCGATCCGATGGAAGAGCTGATGCAGCAGAATCCCGCCCTGCACATCAATCTTTCCTCCTCGCCCTTCTGGCACTCCAAGCGTGCCGTGCGGCGCGAGATGCTGGCGGCGATTGCCAGGCGCGACGGCGTGCCAGTGATCATGGTGAACCAGGTCGGCGGCAACGACAGCCTCATCTTCGACGGCTCCTCGCTGGCGCTCAACGGGCTAGGCGAACTCATCGCGCAGGCTGCATCGTTTCGAGAAGGCCTGGTCGTGCTCGATCCTTTCAAGGCTCAGCCAATTCCGTTGACAGAGGAGGACGAAACCGAGGCTGCCTATCGCGCGCTGGTGCTGGGAACACGCGACTACGTGCGCAAGTGCGGCTTCAGCAAAGCGCTGGTGGCGTTGAGCGGAGGCATCGATTCCGCGCTGGTGGTGGCCGTCGCCAAGGACGCGCTGGGCGCGGAGAACGTGATCGCAGTGGGCATGCCGAGCCCTTATTCTTCGAGCGGCTCCATCGACGACAGCCGCAAGCTTGCAGCGAATCTGGGCATTCGTTTTGAAGTGATCGGCATCAGCGGACTGTTTGGCGAGTTCAGCAAAGCGCTCGAGCCCATGTTTGCCGGAGCGAAGGTGGATACGACTGAGGAGAATGTTCAGTCGCGCATTCGCGGGACGTTGATGATGGCGCTCTCCAACAAGTTCGGCGCGCTGGTGCTCACCACCGGCAACAAGTCAGAGATGGCAGTGGGCTACTGCACGCTTTATGGCGACATGGTGGGCGCGTTGGCGGTGATCGGCGACCTGGTCAAGACGCGCGTCTACGCGGTCTGCCACTGGCTCAATCGCGAGGGCGAGGTGATCCCCGCCGCCATCCTCTCGAAGCCTCCCTCTGCGGAACTCCGCCCGGATCAAAAGGATACCGATTTGCTGCCCCCGTATGAGGTTCTCGACCCCATCCTGGAGGCCTACGTGGAGCGCTACGAAACCCCTGAGGCCATAGCCCAGGCAAACGGATTCTCGCTTGCCCTAGTCCAACAGGTAGTCCACCTGGTCGAGCGTTCTGAATACAAGCGCCAGCAGGCGGCCCCGGTTCTGAAGGTTACGCCCAAATCGTTCGGCATGGGCCGCAGGTTCCCCATCGCCGTCAAGGTCGAGGTATAAGCTAAAATCAGG
>PLST01000616.1:17751-19548 GCA_003164255.1 Acidobacteriaceae bacterium
CCGGTCTTCCCCGCGCCCGATCCAAAGTACTTCACCGCGCCCTTGCCCACCAAGGAAACCGTCAATGCCTTCCTGACGGCCAGCTGGGGCTACGAAGAAAGCCGTGTATGGCAGGTGCAGGCCATTCTCAAAACGCCGGTCGAAGGCGTCAGCAAGGTGGTTGTGTTTGTCGGCGACAAGACCGGCAAGGAAAAGCCNNTCTCGAACTCGTCGAGTTTGCCGATTTCCAGTGCCCCCATTGCAAGGAGGCGCAGGCAAACATGGAGAAGCTGGTGGCCGATTTCCCCAAGGCCCGGATCGTGTTTCAAAACGATCCCATTGTCTCCATCCATCCGCAGTCGGTAACGGCAGCCGCCTACGGCGTGTGCGTTGCCAAGCTGGGCGGCAGCACCGCCTTCTTCGGATTCACCGACAGCGTGTTTGACGGTCAGGATGGTCTTTCGACCGCCGATGGCGCCACCCTCACGCTAAACAGCGCAGTCACCAAGGCCGGGCTGGATCCGGCGAAGGTGGCTGCCTGCGCCGCAACTCCCGAGACCAAGGCGGCCGTGGATGCTTCAGTCAAGCTGGCCGAGGATCTGGGCGTCGGCCAGGTGCCCACGCTGGTGGTGAACGGCCGCGAAGTTCCAGCCAATGCCCCGTACGAAACGCTCAAGAAGATTGTTGCGTACCAGGCCAAGATGGACGGCGTAACCATGTAATGCACCGCAAACGGGTGCCCCCGGTCCCTCGCGTTTGGGGACCGGGGAAAGAACCAACTTCCCCTCGAGCACCTCTAGTCCCTAAGTCCCTTAGTCCCCGTCTTTCTAATCCCTAACCACTAATCTCTAATCCCTGCTTTTTTCCTACTGCGTCTGCGAGCTCCGTTCAACACGAATCATGTGCGAGTGGCCGCTGGCCTGCGTGCCGCGTACCACGTGCGGCGTGATGATGATGAGCAGCGTTGCGTAGTTCTTCTGGCTATCCTTGTCGGTAATGTCGTTCAGCCCCGGAATTTCGCTCAGGCCCGGCGTTCCGCTGATGTTGCGCATCTCCGACTTGTCCAGCTCGCTGGCCACCACCACCGCTTCGCCCTGCTTGATCGTGACCACGCCGGAGTACGAGCGGTTGTTGAGGATCGGATTGCCGTTGATCGATGATCCGGACAGTGCGGTGATCTTCATGTCAACCGTGAGCGCGACCAGGTCGTTGCGCATCACGTTCGCAGTGGCCTTGAGCGTCAGGCCCAGGTCCTGGTACTCCACCTGCGGAACCGACGGAACTGATCCCCCAAGCGAGGCGAGCAGAGAAGAAAGACTGCCGGAAGCGCCCGCTCCGGTAAGTCCGGGAATGTTCGGAACGCTGGACGACAAGCTCGAAAAAGAGGAGGTCTGAATCGGGTAGCGCTCGCCCTCCTTGAGCGTTCCAGCCTGGCCGTCGCCCAGGCGTAATTGGATATCATCGAGCTCGCGTGAGTCAGAGGAGTTCAGGTTGAAGTTTGCCGTCGCTCCTCCGGGTGACAGTGCCGACTGCGTAAGNNNNTGGTTGGCGTTCAGAATGGACTGTTCTTCGGTGTAGACGTTGAATGCCGAAAAACTTTGCGGCGGCTGCACGCCCGTATTGCGGTTGCTCGTGTGGGCAATCTGAATGAGCCGCACATCCAGCACCACCTGGCTATGGCCGTCGATCAGCGCACGGACGGTGGAGTTGAAGGCCTCAACCTTGTCGGCGGGAGCGCGAATAGTGATCGATCCCGCATTGGGCTCGGCCACTGCCTGTTGCAGATCGACCACCTGCTTGCCCAGGTTGGTCACTTCT
>PLST01000013.1:0-6915 GCA_003164255.1 Acidobacteriaceae bacterium
TAGGTGTCGGCGCAATTGACTTGGAGACCCTCGATGAGGCGGAAGAGGCAAGGACGGCAGCGAATCGCCCGGCTTTTCTTCCGCAAACGCTGGCTTTTTCGGGGCAAACATTCTTTTGACCTCGCAATCTGCCTCAGGAGCGATACAATTCCATCGAGCCGGTGCCGAATAAGGAGATTCCGGTTGATTTATATTCAATCATTTATATGGGTGTTGGGGTCGAATGAGTATTGAAAGATTCGAGGATTTTATGAAAACAACCGGCTCCGATCAGGGCACCGTTCGGGTCACACCCCGCGCGACCAAGTTTTCACTGGCGGCGAATTACGACCCGGAATTGATTCCCCAACTCGCTGGCTATCCGGTTGATGAAGTTTACGGCAAATTTCCCACCGATGGTGTCAGCGGTGGTCGTCCCCGCTACTTGGCGACACCGCTTTCGGAAACTGATCTGCGGAATTACATCCAGTTGCTCGATCGTCATGGCATTGCCTTTAACTATCTCCTGAACGGCGCCTGTTTTGGAAATCGCGAATGGACCCGACCCTGGCAGAGAAAAGTGACGGCCCTGCTGAGCAAGCTGGGGAAATTGGGTGTGCGCCGGGTCACCGTGTCCACGCCATTTCTTCTGGAAATGGTAAAGAGCCGTTTTCCCGAGTTTAAGGTGAGAGTCGGGATTTATGCTCAAGTGGACACGCCCCGCCGCGCCCGCTTCTGGGAAGATCTCGGGGCGGATGCCATCGTGCTGGAGAGCTTCTCGATCAACCGCAACTTTCGCCGCCTAGCGGCCATCCGCTATGCGGTTCGTTGTGATCTGGAACTGATCGCGAACCACGTCTGCCTCATGAACTGCCCGATGCAGACGTATCATCAGAGCGGTTTCGCTCATGCGTCTGACGACACCAGCACACTCTTCATTGACTACTGTTTCATGCGCTGTTCGCGCACGCGTCTGACGGATCCGTCGCAGTTCATCAAGTCGGCTTGGATTCGGCCAGAGGATCTCGCCGTCTATGAAGCGATGGGGTATACGACCTTCAAGCTTCTTGAACGGGGAATTCCTTCGGCGGAACTGCTGCGTCGCGTCAAAGCCTACAGCGAGCGACGCTTCGATGGCAATCTGGCCGAACTGCTACTGTCGTATGGCTTCAAGCAACCGGTCCGCAAGGAATCGCTTTGGAATCTGCGTCACTTCTTGAAGCCCAGGCAGGTGAATCCACTGCGACTGAAACCGATGCTCGACTTGGCGCGATTGCAAGGTTGGCTCTCGCCGCTGCCGGAGTGTCCGATCCGGCTGGATGCGCAGAAGATCCCGGAGAATTTCCTGGACAGTTTTCGCAACCGCGACTGCGCCTCCCTGGACTGCCAGGCTTGTGGCTATTGCGAGCGGATTGCCGCGCAGGCAGTTTCGATCTCGCCCGGGTATCGCACCGAGGTATTGAAAAAATACGCGGAAATGGACGAGACCATGGCAACAGGAAGGCTCTGGGGTGTTTGACTCTAACCTAACCACTCTTGCATCGTCTGTTACGCCGACCTCCGACTATGTATCTACACGCCCTCGCCACCGCCCTCCCACCCGCAGCTTTCACATTAACAATGGTTCTAGTGAGAAGCTTGCGTCGCTGAGGACTGGAATGGCAACCGCATACATTAACCGCATTGCGAATTGAATCGTTTCGCGGTTTCTTTCACCGCCTTCTTGATAGCGTCGTGCATTCCGCTTACTCTCGCTTTCTCATCGAGAATTAGGCCAGAATTCAGCGTTCATCTTTAGATCCTTCTTTGCCTCTGGGCTGAGCTCGGTGAAAGTGACGCTGAATACCGTTCAGAATGGTTCGTTGGATTTGGGTCTTCCAGCGCAAAACTGGGCAGCGTGCTTGAAAGCTCCTGCCAGTCGCTCTGCTAGGTTTTCATTATCTTCAGTCGAAATCCGGTAAATCTTAACTAGACTGGCATCAGTTGTCTTTTGTCACACCCTGCTGGTTGGAATTTGTGAGCCAGAGCCAGAAGAAGATTATTTTCCGAATTCCTGCTTTTCCTCGATCGAGAAGGAGTCACAATGCCTGTCGGCATTAAGGAACATCATCACACCGATCGCATTGGCTGGCTGCGCGCAGCGGTGCTGGGCGCGAACGACGGCATACTGTCAACATCAAGTCTCGTTCTTGGTGTTGCAGCCGCGAATGCGACTCACCGTAATCTGTTGATTGCAGGAATGGCTGGGCTGGTGGCCGGGGCCATGTCGATGGCAGCCGGAGAGTATGTTTCTGTCCATTCGCAGGCAGACACCGAAAGAGCTGATTTGGACATTGAGCGCGTGGAGCTAAAAACAGACAATAAAGGCGAACACAAGGAGCTTACGTCGATCTACATCGCTCGTGGGCTCGATCCTACTCTCGCGAAACAGGTTGCTCAGCAACTGATGGCGCACGACGCGTTGGGCGCCCACGCCAGAGATGAGCTAGGCATCTCCAAGAAGCTTCGCCCGCGCCCTATTCAAGCAGCGTTGTCATCGGCCGGAAGCTTCGCTCTCGGTGCATTGATGCCTCTCTTAGTCACAGCGATAGCTCCGGTGCAGGGATTGATCCCCCTTGTATCCGTCTCTTCGCTGGCGTTGCTCGCACTTCTAGGTGGACTCGCTGCACGCGTGGGTGGGGCAGGAGTGATGATCGGCGCAATACGCGTGACGTTCTGGGGTGGATTGGCCATGGCGATGACCACAGGCATCGGCTGGCTATTTGGAGCAGTTGTATGAGCAGAACGAATCGGAAGTTGCCAACCGGGAATGGGAGAGCGTTGATTCCGAACTCGAGATGGAGCAACTCCGACTTTCACTTCAGATAACTCTCAATTGGAGGGAACAAGGCGATCTCACAAGATGAGTGGCAAGGTATGGCTCGCATTCTCGAAAACGATTGGAATCGCTACCGGAAGCGCTGAGAGCGCACGCAATCGAAGGAACTCCGCCTTAAGAGCGGCTTAGGCCAAGGTCTGCTCACATTGGACCACCTTGAGCCAAGCGCTTAAGCCTCGCTTCTGAAACCTGCTATCACCTGCTTCCTGGACGGAGCCCTCATCCTGAGATTAGTCATTTCGCGTTAGGCGTAACGCCCTTTTCGTCAAACCCACAGCAGGGTAGAGCGGATGTGCGATTCTGACCATCCCGGCGGTCACAGCGTGTATAGGATTGGTTCTACATTGGCGGTTGCATCCCTTTCGGAGTGACTGCACACGGTAGCCTCGGAGTCCAAAATGCAGAACACTAAAGGCACGCAAAGTCGCAATCAGCCCCAGCTAGACAATCAATCGAACGTTGGACAGCAGTGCCACGAGGGCAGTGCGAAAGTCGGGGGTAAGGCGCTGAACGTGAATGAGAATGATGTGCGCAATCAGCCCCAGCAAGACAATCAATCGAAGGTTGGACAGCAGTGCCACGAGGACAGTGCGGAAGTCGGGGGTGAGGCGCTGAACGTCAATGAGAATGATGTGCGCAATCAGAACCGGACCGGTGCGAAAGCTGTGAAGGGTTAAGAGCGGTCCGACGCCGACAACAAGAATTGATCTCTGGAAAGTTGTGTCTCTCCAAGACTCCATCCGGCTGGCAGGTGCTTGAGACATCACATTGGTAACTGGTATCGCCAAGGTCGCGTCCCTTTCGGAGTGACTGCACACGGTATCCCGATCGGGCCTTTGCAGTTTGACCGATTGGAAGCTGCCTCCGACCGACAGATGTACTCCCCGAACTCATGGGAGTGTCCGTAAGGTTATCCAACCACCTTGCGCCCGCCGCGCCTTCAGTCCGTGCTTGAGACTGCGCGACGATGTCTTACTGCATGTTCTGGTTTTCCTCTCGGGAACGCCATCTCGGAGTTTCCTCAGCAATTCCAGCGTCAACCGGGGGTATATTCGCTTGCAGCCGAGAGGCAAAATGGAGATTCCGGTTCATAATGAAAATCCAGGTTAGTGCCCGGTTTTGATCAGACGACAGCCGGAATCCAGTCCTATCGTGTCTGCATGGGTAACCTTGATGCCCTATACGTCCGCCAGGAGGAGCTATGTTAGGTTTGGGTTTGGTAGGAACAATTATTGTGATTGTGGTGATTGTGTGGATCGTGCGTCGCGCGTGATTCGGTGGGAGTGCATCACGGCAGCAACTTGCCATTGATGACGCTCGTTACGCTTACCTTGCCATTCGGCTCCGTCACTGAAATGTTGTGGGTGATTGAACGGCCGTTGTAGGTGTTATAAACGGTGTTTGTCGTAATGGACTTGCCATCTGCCGTCCGAAATTGATTGATTTTAGGAAAAGGCGTTTTTTACCAAAACGGCTGGAACCTGCCTTGGAGCGATCCCAGAAAGCAAAATGGAAATTCCGGCTTAGATGGATCAATTCAAAATGATTCTTAGCGAGCGCAAAAGAGGGTTTAATCCGATGGTCTCATCAAGTGACAAGTGAGGCGCAGAGGCTGGGCGAAACGAATTTTCTGTGAGCGCATGGAGTCACGATGTAGAATTCCGACTTGCAGAGCAGATGGTCTATCGAGGGACCTCAGCATGACTAACGAAGAGCGCAAGCGCAAAAAAGCTGTTAAGAAGATTAAAACTGCTGTCAGGAAGGCCGTGAACAAGGGAGTCAGCAAAAGAGTCATTGAAGACACCCTTGGGCAGACGATCGTTAAGGCCACGGAGAAAGTTGCGGCGAAGAAAGCGGCCGTTAAGAAAACACCGGCCAAACAAGCTCCCGCGGAGGAGGCAGTCGCCAAGAAAGCTCCCGTGAAGAAGGCGGTCGCCAAGAAAGCTCCCGTGAAGAAGGCACTCGCCAGGAAAGCTCCCGCGGAGGAGGCAGTCGCCAAGCCGATTTGAGCGTTGGATTCTTGGACTCTTGCCGTTAGTTGGTGAGGCGTTGATTCCGGTCGAACCAGGCGTTCAGATCGGACGCGCAGACGCTCTTTCGGAACTGCTTTCTCCCGGACGGCATGACAATTGAAGAAGCGGAGATGATTGTTTCGCAGCTGGGATGGAAGCCATGCGTCCGGCCTACGGAGCGGGAGCCTCATCTGTTTGCAAATAACGCCTGAATCACCGCCAACTCGGAAACCGCCAACTCGGAAATTACTACTTGATAAACATCCCCGCGCGCCTCCGGCGCGGTGAACGTGCTTGAGGCCGCGACAATGTTGATAGCCGCTTTCACGCTGCCCTTGGCGGCGGAGTCGAGCCCAGCCAGAATGTTGCAGCCGATGCATTCAGTAGAAGAACATCCTCAATAAAGGATTTATTTTCTGCTCGTTACAGATTCTCTCCAGGATTACTCCCCGAATGTCGGCCAGTGTTCGCCGATCGGCCTACGCGGAATTCTCGGTTTATGTGATCAGGTTTCGGACGCTTGGCTAGCTATCCGCATCCCTCTTGAAGAGAGGAATGGTGGCCGTCAGGCCGCGTCATCCAGTTCTTCGACCTCTTCGATTGGTTCATCATCGTCGATCTCAGCAAATCCGAGGTCTTCATCAGATTCGGCTGGCGCGGCGGTGGGAGTGGTCGCCGGTGTCGGCATATCGAAGAGGCTTGCCGGCTTCTGCGGTGCGGGCTTCGCAGGCTCGGTAGGCTTGGCTGAAGGGGCATTCTGAGTAACTTCTGTCTTCGCCGGTACTGACTTTGTTGCGGTCTTCGACTTCGCACGCGCTTCGGTCTGAGCCGCCTTGGAGGCTGCATCCATCTCAGCTTTTGCCTTCTCCAGGGTGTTCTTCATCTGGAGATGGGAACCAACGAAGCTGACGATGGTCGTTGACAACTCGGCGTCGAGTTCCTCGGCTGTGCCGGTTACGCTGAGCGGGGTGGTAAGAGCATCATTGTCGCCGTCTTTGATCTTCTTCGGCACAATGTTCACCCGGATCTGGTCTGTATCGACAAGCGTGACCGTCAGTAAAACCGCGCGGTCGCGCAGGACTGGTAGAAGCTCTTTGAACATGAACAGTTCTCCTCTTATGGATTCCGCTTGTTGATTGACGGCCGCTTTCTCACTGGTTTCTTGAGTTCCGGATCATCCCATTGCATGGTGTACTGCTGTCCCAAGGCCAGGTTTTCGATATAGGCTGCCGGGTCGTTTTCGCGCTGCCAGAGAAGGCGATAGAGAGTATTGACGGCTGATTTCATCATGGCCTTTATCTCTTCGTCGGAGATGTGGGATACAGCGGAATTGCCACTGCAAACCGCGCACGGCTTCCCCGCGTGCAATGCTTCAATGGGACCGTTGCGAAAGGCCAAAGCAACCATTGCTTTCGCTTCGAGGGCCAGAGTGTGGTCGAGAGTTATCTGCATGGAGCCTCCGATACTCTCAAACCATACATTCTGCGCAGGAATGACGCATCAATTCATCTTGAACGATGCAGGTGCGAACCAGGCACGTCTTCTCGTCTTCGACCAAAGCTGCGGATCGACGGGCAAAGGGCTGGTGACCCCACGTTGAGCGTTGAAGAAGCCGCCGTGGTGCGTGAGCTTTCCATAGCGAAAGAACTGCGCCAGCATGGCCAGTGCGCTCAATGCCAGTGTTTGGTTGATGAATGGTTCTTGGCGATCCAGGGCCTCGACGGCGGAACAACTGGGCAGCGGATCTTCACCAGATTCGGCGTCGATGATCTCGGGATAGAGTTCGCTCACGGTGCGCAACCGGGCGGCCTTCCTGCGATTGCGAGCGTTCAATGGTTGGCCGAGAACGAACTGGCCGCTGGNNGAGCCAATAGGCGGTGCGGTTGTTTGATTTGACGAGAGACCGCGCGATTGTGCTGCGCGCCGCGCGGCTGTCCACGCAGCCGATGAGGAAATCGATCGAGGTGTCCTGAATCCTCTCGAAGGTCCGCTCGTCGAAGTCTCTGGGCTCGGCCCGCCAGTGCGTTCCCCAGAAGAGGTTGATGC
>PLST01000013.1:7026-7164 GCA_003164255.1 Acidobacteriaceae bacterium
AATGCGCATGATTGCCCTGCTCTCCTCGCAGGAATTGCTCGAGCGTCTGCGGCAACTGAATCAATGACTCGGTTGGGAAACGCCTGCGCTTGCCCTTGAGCGATTCCCACAGTCCCTCGAATCCGCCCTTATGGCGCG
>PLST01000013.1:7343-7660 GCA_003164255.1 Acidobacteriaceae bacterium
GCGATCCGCTTTGGCGAGAATGTTCGCCGGCAATACCTCGGCCAGGACGCTGCCGCCGAGCGAACGCATCAAAGACTCGACGAACGCTTGGGTGAGAGGCTGCGCCGGACCGAGCGTGGGCGGCCCGCTCTTCTGGACCAGAACGTCATGCCTGGTGATGAAGCTCGATTGACGGTCGCGGTAGACGAGCAGAGCCTCACGCAGCTCGAAGCAGAGATTCTGACCGATCGAAAGATGGAACTCCACGATGGGCCTCCGACTCATGAATCGATTCAACAAGCGAAAACAATTCCGCGATGATCTGAATGAAGCGAGCT
>PLST01000148.1 GCA_003164255.1 Acidobacteriaceae bacterium
CGTTTTTCTGAGCCGCCTGCTGCGCCTCTGCAGCTGCATCTTCAGCCAACAAGGCCCCCAAGCTCGCCACCTGCAATTCCAGGTTGGATAAAAACGACTTTTTCAGGATCGACTAGATATGGGGGAGGAATTGAAGCCGTTGGGTGCTAGAACTGAAGCTTTGCGCCGAACTGAATCTGGCGCGAGGTGGTGGAAGTGGCCGTCACCACGCCGGCAGTGGGCGATATGGCGGAGGGCGTCAGGGTTTGCACGCCGGCCGAGGATGTGATCGTCGGAGCCGACGAGTACACAACCTCATTGGGCGTAAGCAGGTTTGTGTGGTTGAGCACATTGAAGAACTCGGCACGAAATTGCAGTGCAAGCCGCTCCGTGATGTGCGCGTTCTTTGTCGCCGAGAAATCCAACTCAGTTAGCCCCGGGCCCACCAGAGAATCCCGTTTCGCGTTGCCATAGGTGCCGTAGATGGTGTTGCCGCCAGTCCCGTTGGGAATGCTCACAGTTGGCTGGATGAAGGCATTCGGGTTGAAGTATTCACCCACCTCGTGCGGATAGAGTGCGCCGTTGAAGGCAGGATTCCAACTGGGCCGTATGGGGTTGCGCGAGTCACCGTTGCCGGGCGCGTTATAGCCAAGCTGCGGCGAGAACGGAAAGCCGCCTTGTACCGCAAAAATGCTGCTGACCGTCCAGTCTGCAGCCAGAAGCTGGACCGTCGTGGGAGAATGACGCAGAAATCGCCGGTTGGTGCCGAAGGGCAGGTCGTAGCTACCATTGAGCGAGGCTGCCTGGCGAACGTCAGTGGCCGCCGGGCCCCAATCCAATTTTGGCTGCAGCGGGAAGGCGACAAACGCCGGAGTGTTGCCGCTGACGCTGGTATTCCACGCTGAGCCGTTGTCGAGGTTCTTTGACCACGTGTAGTTGCCGCGCAGTTGCACGCCGTTGGCGTAGCTGCGGCGCACGTCGGTTTCCAGCGCGTTATACAAGCCCGTTCCTCCTGAGACCCACGAAGTGGTGTTGGCAAGGTTCGGATTTGCGAGAGCGGTGGAGGGGTAATAAGCCTGGCCCGCGGCGGTATAGGCGGGAATGGGCTCGTTCATGTCTTCCGATTGAATCTGGTGGTAGCCGTGCCATCCAACGTAGCCAACCGTTAGCGAGGTCTGCGGGGCAATCTGCTGCTCGACGCGCAAGCTCCAGGAAATCACTGCGGGCGTCGCGATATCGGGTTGCACGTTGCTTGGCGACACCTTGGCAGTGGAGGGTGGCGGCACGCCTGCCGTGAAGTGCAGGCTTGAGACCGCGACGGTCTTGAGGGATTCAGCAGTGTTGTAGGGCGCGGTCTGGTCCAGCCGATAGTCGAGCGTGTCCAGCAGACCGTGATAGAGGCCTACGCCTCCGCGGACCGCCGTCTTGCCGTTCCCCCACACGTCCCATGCAAAGCCGAGGCGCGGTGCAGGCAGAAACTTGGCTCGGTTGTCGCTGAGCGCGGAGTTGCCGACAACGGGCTGCGTTTGCAGCACGCCCTTCGAGAGGACGTAATTCGATGCGCGCCCCTGCGCCTCGTTCCAGCCGTTGGTGGACTCAGCGCGGAAGCCCGCGCGCAGTTCCAGGCGCGGCGTGAGCTTGATGGTGTCTTCAACAAACTCCGCAACCTCAAGAGAACGCCAACCTAGTTCTGTTGGAGCTGGCACCAGCGTGAAGGTGGCCACCGTTCCCTGCAGGAAACTTGTCAGCGTACTGAACGAAGCCTGTCCATATTGGTCCTGCGCGAGCAGATCGTTGGCCTGCACGCGTTGCAGCCACACACCCGCTTCAATCTGTTGCCGGCCGCGCGACCAGTAGATGTGGTCGTCTCCAGTGAACAGGTTGCGCGACGTGACGTTATTGCTGCCCACGTTGGCGCCTGCGCCTGTGATGGAGGAAGCGCCGTTGGAGGCCGTGCTGCCGCTGATGACGATTGCGCCGATGGGATCGCCTGACACCCAACCCGGCAAGCTGACCGGTACTGATCCGTAGAAGGCATAGCTTGCGCGCGAGTAGCCGAAGCGCGCGGTGTTGAGCAGCGACGGCGAGAAGACGTGCTGCTCCTGGATGCTTGAAACCTGCTCGCGGAGGCTCTCGTTCACCAGGCTGAGTGGATTGGCCGAAGGCGTGTTGGCAGAACTTGCATCCACGGTGTAGACGGCGAACAGCAGGTCTCTGCTGCCAAGGTTCCAGTCAAAGCGCGTGGTGCCGAAGTCCTCGTAGATGTGTTGCGGCGGATGACTGAAGGCCTCCGCGATGCCGCTGGGATTGCCGTTCGACAAAAGTTCCGGCCCGTTGGCCACAGGCCAAAGATTCAACAGCGGCGCCACCGAAGCGTTGACGCCGACATGCTGCTCCACCCCGGAGGAGTTGGGTACATATCCCAGGCGCGCCTCCGCATCGGGAACCAGCGTCACGTCACTGAGGCCCCAGTTCTGCCGGAAACCTTCATAGTTGCCAAAGAGGAAAAGCTTGTCGCTGCGAATCGGACCACCCAGCGTGCCGCCGAACTGGTTGCGTTGGAATTCGGGAATCGCCGCCTGGTCGAAGTAGTTGCGCGCGTCAAATGCGCTATTGCGGAGGAATTCGAATGCGGAGCCGTGAAGTTTGTTGGTGCCCGAGGTCGTGACGATGCTGATCTGTGCCCCATCGCGCTTGCCGAAGCTCGCGCCATACGTGTCCGAGGCGACGTTGAACTCGCGCACCGCGTCCACGCCGAGAAGTTGGCCGCTGGTGCCGCCGGGTGTGACGTTGATCAGCGAAGCACCGGTGTACTCGACTCCATTCAGCAGGAAAAGATTGTCCTGCGGGCGGCGTCCGCCAACGCTGAACATGTTGCCCACCGACGAGTTGGAGGTGCCGATGCCGCCGGAACGCTCGCCGGTGTAGTTCACCGTTGCCGGGTTCAGCGAGAGCAATTGGTCGTAACTGCGGCCGTTCAGCGGAAGCTCCTTCACCTGGCGCTCGTCGATCAGGCCCGCGGTCTGCTGCGTGGTCGTGTTTACGCTCACTTGTTCGGCATCCACCACCACTTCCTGTTCAACCTTTGCAACGCCGAGGACAAAGGCGAGATCGATGCTTTGGCCAATTGCAAGCGATATGCCACTGCGCTGGTCGGTCTGAAAGTCGTCGTGGACAACCGAGACCACGTAATTGCCAACGGGGACTGAGGGCGCGTAGAAGCGGCCGTCTGCGTTGGTGGCAAGGATGCGAGTGGCGCCGGTCTCAATCTGGTGAACGGTAACGGTGGCGCCGGTAACAGCGGCGCCGGAAGTGTCGCGCACCGTGCCGCTGATGCTGCCACCGACGATTTGCGCATGGACCGGCGAGAGTGCGACAAGAACGAGAGCAAGCAAGTAAACGGACAGAGAGTTGAAGTACTTCACAGGGGCCTCCTGAAGGCTATGTTGTGGCGGGCTCCGTACGCCGGCAGTGCGGACGCGGATGCCTGATGGGTCGTGATGAAAACTGGTTGTACTGAAAGCGGGGAGACAAAGGGGAATCAGCAACAACAGCAGCAACAACAGCGGGAGCCGCAACAACAACAGCGCCGCCGCGGGGCAGCGGGCGCGTTATGCCGGGTTGGGGGAAGAAGAGTCATTCTTATTCTCAGTTCGGGGAATTCGAATCGCCGGCGGAGGGCCTGAGGGCTGGAAACACAAAGGCCGCGCCAGCGGAGGGCTGATGCGCGGCCTTGAAAATGCTATCGAGTCAGCGGGGACTCACAGGCAAGACCGGCACAGCACGCAGCAAGACGCGCAACAACAAGCGCGACAACATGCACGACAAGCGTCCGGGATGCGGTGAGCAGCCATGTTTCGACTGTAACAAAAGGTTAAGGGGGAGTCAACGAGGTTGATCGAAGTTACGGCCGGAAGTGCCAGAATCGATTGGGGTTCGTGCGTCTGGTTTTTCTCTCGCGCGGGCCGAAATTGCGGGCGGAGAAGTCGATTCGGCACTCAGGCGCTGAACTGGCGAAGGTGGTGGTCAAGATGCTTGTACATGAGGATGGCCCACTCGTCGGGGGTGAGGTTGCCGAAGAAGCTGTGGGGGCGAGTGGTGAAGGCCCGAGGGCCGCCGGCAGTGAAGCGGTCAATAAGGGAGCAAAGGCGTTGCTGCTCGAAAGCGAGATCGCGCTCGTCCTGGACGATGAGCGTGGGCGAGGTCGGAGAGTTGGGGCGCATTGGCTTGTCGTCGCCGAGAACGAACGGCTTGATGATGGTGCCGATGATGCGTCCGATGAACATGCGCGGCGGAACGACGTCGCCGACCGCCCACTCCAGGCCTAGAGAGCAGTGCGCCACCGCCTGCGCGGCATTCATTTTGCCCCAAAGCCGTGGGCTCACCGAGCCAAGACTGCCGATGCGCTGCCTCAACTCTTCCGCTGTGGCAGGATCAAAGAGATTCCTCATCCAGAAAGTCTGCATCGGCCACGCCGCTCCAATCAAGAGCCGATTCGAGATTCTGCAGAAGAAAGACCTTCCGACCAGTCGTCCGATGCGCATCTCAGGAATTTGTCGACCACGTAGCAGGGCGAAGTCAATCCCATCCAGCCTGTGATATCTTCAGGGCTTGCGGGAGCAGCTTCCCTTCAGACAATCGAAACCACTCCCCTGTTTTGGCTTAATCCATGCCGTTCTGTCGGACGAAAGAAAACATCTGAGAGGTCACCATGAAGTGTATGTCGTCAACGCTTCGCACAGCGGTCATCCTTGCCGTTGTGGTCATCGCAGGCTGTCACAGCCAGTCCAGCGCATCTTCTACCGAAGGAGCTTCAGGTTCAGGGGTCGGATCTTCGAGCGCGGCCGGCGGGTCGTCCAGTGCGGCTATCGATTGGTCGACGACCACGCCGGAAACTGTGATCGACGGCGCAGTCAATATGCCTGCTTTTACCGTTCAGATTCCGAGTGGCTGGCGGTTTGCCGGGATGATGTTGCGCCCCGGCGGCTGCCATCCTCCCGCGGTACCTGCTTATGGGCTTTCCTATACCGCGCTCGCTCCAGACGGCGTGACGGCTTACGAGGGCCTTCCGGGCGTTTCGTGGGCATGGGCCAGTGACGGCTCCAATCCCACATCGGCCAAGTGCGCCGCCATCAACATCACCAGTGCTTCAGCGTTCCTCCTGAACATAGTTGTGCCCAACATGCGGCCTGACGCAAAGAATATCTCCGTAGTGCCGCTGCCGCAAGCAATGCAATCGGGCCTGCAAGCGCAGCAGCAGGCACTGGCGGCCAAGGCAACGGCAAACGGGAGACAGACTGTGGATGCGGCGCGCATTCGCCTTGCTTACACGCTGAACGGCAAACCGGTGGAAGAGATGCTGGGCGCGGTGGTCACGTGCAGCGAGTCAACGATGCCGGCCTATCCGCTGCTGCACCGGCCGGCGATGACGCGCCGGAATTGCCAGTCAACCGGGACCAACATCCGGCGCACACCGCAGGGAGCGCTGGACGCAATGATCGCGAAGAACCTGCCCGCGCCGCAGATCAATCCTGCGTGGGACAGCATGATTCAGCAAAACATGCGTACCGGCTTTGCGAAGTGGCAAGCATCGAACAACGCGCAGTTCCAGGCCATCCAGCAGCACTACCAGCACGTAACCGCCGGCATGGTGCAGAGGGCGCAGCAGCAGATGGCGCAGACGCAGGCCTCAACCAACGCAGCCATGGCGCAGGACCGAGCGACGCAGGGTGCCATCGACAGCGCGGCGCAGGCGCAGGTGCGCGATTCGCTCAATCAGCAGATTTTTATTGATCCCAATACCGGACAGAAGATTCAAACATCGAATCAGTTCAGCTCGGCTTGGATCAGCTCCGATGGACAAAGCGTGGCGTTGACGACCGACACGACCGCGAATCCCAATGGGGTGGTCGACCCGGTGCGACAAAGCTGGACCGAGCTGATCCCCACGGGGAACTAGCGAGAGCGCCGAGTGAAGGCGAGGGTGGAGCATGTTTTGGATTTTGTTCGTCCTCATTCAGGCTACTGTGATCATCTCGGGCATCCGCCAGGAGCAGCGGGCCGGGTTGTGGAGCTGGTCAAAGTTTGTCTTCGCTCTCGGTTTCGCTGCACTCGAAGTGATCATCCTGATCGGGCCAATCTATTTTCTCGGCTTGCAGAGCCCGGTATTCTGGCCCGTGTTCAGCGTGGCCGCTGTGGTTGCCGCGCTGAACTTTATCTGGATGATCATTGTGGCTCGGCGCTGGAAGATGCCGGACGGACGCACCAGCCTGCAGGCCTACCGCGACGAGCAGGAAGGCAAGTAGGTTTTCGGGCTTTCGCGCAACCGGTTGTTGGGTAGAATGCAGTCATTGAGGCGCGGCAATGGAGAGACAACTTTGCGGCACGCAACCGATTCTTTGCGCGCCGGTAATCCGCCAGGTTGATCTGCGACTAATCGAGCTGCTTGAATCTCTTGAACCGGCCGAATGGGATTTGCCGACCATTGCGCCGCAATGGAGCGTGCGCGATGTTGCTGCACATCTGCTTGATACCGCCCTGCGCAAACTCTCGATGGGCCGCGACCAGTGCCTCGTTGAAAGAGTTGAGATTCGCTCGAACCAGGATCTTGTCGCCTTCGTCAATCGCATCAATGCCGAGGGCGTTACGGTGTATCGCCGCCTGAGCCCCGCGGTGCTTGTCGAATTGATGCGCGTCGCTTGCGGTCAAACAGCCGATTACTATCAATCGCTCGATCCGTTTGCAACGGCGGCTCTCGGTGTCTCCTGGGCCGGCGAATCGAATTCACTTGTGTGGTTTGATAATGCACGCGAGCTGACGGAACGCTGGCATCACCAGGCGCAGATTCGGCTGGCGACGAATCGCCCCAACATTATGACGTCGGAGCTTTATCACCCGGTGCTGGATACGTTTCTGCGCGGGCTCCCGCATACCTATAAGAACGTCGAAGCTCCTGACGGCACTGCTGTGCTGGTTGAAATTGTCGGGGACTGCGGCGGCGAGTGGTGTCTGGTGCGCTCTAGCGACGCGTGGTGCTTTGCAAGCGAGCTGCCGCTGGCGATTGCCGCGCATATCGTCATTCCGCAAGCGATTGCGTGGCGGCTGTTTACCAAGGGCATCAGCCACGAGGCAGCCCACGCTGCCGTTACGATCGGCGGCGATAGGGCACTTGTCGAGCATGTGATGCGGCTGGTTGCGATTGTCGGTTGAGAGGGAGCGAGCGCCCCTTCCTATACGATGGGGAAACGCGGATGCGATCCGCGCCGAACGATCTTTGCACGATGGCACCCGACAACCATATGGAGGATGTATGCGTCGCAGAACGTTTGTTGCTTCACTGCCACTGGCCGCCGCTGGAGCGCTGACTAATGTGAACGCGACGGCCCAGGGTTCGCCTGGTTCACAATCGCCGCAAGCCGATGGGGAAAAACCGCTGCCCAGATTTCAGGCGGTGGGCGAGGAGCGATTCATTCGGCCTGACGTACATGCAGGCGATCGGCCCTCCGGCGCGAATTTTGCATCACGGTCGGCGGCCATGGGACGTTCCGGCGCGGCGGGGACGGCACATCCGATTGCGACCCTGACGGCAATTGAGACGCTGAAGCGCGGCGGTTCCGCTGTGGATGCGGCGATTGCGGCGAATGCGTGCCTGGGATTTCTGGAGCCGACAAGCTGCGGGCTGGGCGGCGACTGCTACGCGATGGTGTGGGATCCGAAGCTGGACAAGGTGGTGGACCTGGCCGGATCGGGCCGCTCGCCGAAGGCGCTGACCCTTGAGACGGTGCGGCAGCGGGCGGTCAACGGCGTAATTCCATCACGGGGCGCGGTCTCCATTTCAACCCCCGGCGCGCTCGATGCATGGTGGACGCTGCACCAGCGCTATGGACAACTGAAGTGGGCGGAGATTCTGGAGCCTGCGATTCACCTGGCGGAAACCGGTGTGCCGGTGCCACAGATTATCGGTTACTACATCAAGCGCGGCCTGGCCTCGTTTCTGAGGCCTGGTTCCGGCGTGGAAGAAACAGTAAACGCGATGCACACCTTTGCGCCCGGTGGCGCGGCGCCAAACGAAGGCGATGTGTTTCGCAATCCTGACCTTGCGCGCACGTACCGCATGATCGCCGAAGGGGGGCGCGACGCTTTCTACGACGGCCCAATCGCGCAGACCATCGAAGCGTACTTCAAGCGGATTGGCGGGTGGCTTGCGGTGAGCGATCTGCGCGAGCAGCACGCGGAGTGGAACGATCCGCTGGTGACGAAATACCGCGGCGTGGATGTGTATGGGATGGCGGCAAACACGCAGGGACTGGCCACGCTCCAGATGCTGAACATTCTGGAGAATTTCGATCTGCGCGGAATGGGCTTTCAGTCGTCCGCATCGATCCACGCGCAGGTGGAGGCAAAGCGGCTGGCGTACGAGGATCGCGCACGGTACTATGCGGACCCGAATTTCGCAAAGATTCCGATTGAGTGGCTGAACTCAAAAGAGTATGCGGCGGAGCGCGTAAAGCTGATTCGGCCGGACAGAATTTTGACGCTGATCGATCCGGGGCAGGCGCCGAGTCACGGAGACACGACGTACTTTACTGTTTCCGACGCGGACGGCATGATGATCTCGATGATCCAGTCAAACTTTCGCGGGCTGGGATCGGGGTTGGTGGCCGACGGTTTGGGCTTCATGTTCCAGGACCGCGGCGAGTTGTTCTCGCTCAAGGATGGGCATCCGAATATTTACGCGCCGGGCAAGCGGCCCTTCCAAACGATTATTCCGGGATTCACCACGAAGGACGGAAAGCCGTGGATGAGTTTTGGCGTGATGGGCGGCGACATGCAGCCGCAGGGCCAGTCGCAGATCATCATCAACCGCGTGGATTATGGATTGGATATTCAGGCCGCGGGCGACAGTCCGCGTTGGCACCATGAAGGATCGTCGCAAACCATGGGCGAGGATCTGCCGGGCCTGGGGCCGACTGGGATTCTGCGGCTGGAGTCGGGCGTGCCTGCGGCGAGCCGGAGGGCCTTGATCGAGCTGGGCTGGCAGATGGGCGAGTCCGACGGCGGGTTCGGGCGCTACGAGTGCATCGAGCACCGGATCAGCGGCCAGGACCGCTTCTATTCGGCGGCCAGCGAGATGCGCGCGGATGGTTGCGCGCTGGCCTACTAGCTTTCACAAAGTATCGGGCGCACGGGTTGCGTTTTCGCGCTAGGATGAGTGCGTCCCACTTTATCCCATTCCCGTGAGCACACACGAAGCACGACTCGACTCCACCACCGCCGCGATGTCCCGCCGCCTGAGGCCACGGATTCTTTGGGGCGTGTTGGCGACACTGGTCATTTTGTTGGCGCTGCCTTGGTTCAGCGGACTGGCAGGTCGTAGGATGTTGCATCCGGCACAAACCGTTTACGTGACTGGATTCTTAACCGATTCAACGCAGAGTTTCGGCGCTCGGGCCTGGACGGACCGGTTCGGCGACGGAACGCCGGACTTTCTGCGGCTCAACGACCCGGCAGACCAGGCCGCCTTCCGGCGCTGGTTCACGCTGATCGCCGAATACCAGGCAGTGCGGCCAAAGGCAGAGGTCCCTGCTGAGATTACGGACTGCGCGAGCCTGCTCCGCTACTCCTACCGCGAGGCGCTCAAGCGTCACGACGAAAACTGGTTTCTGGCGAGCGGGATGGAAGTGGCGGCGCCGCCCGGCGAAATTCGCGCGTGGTCCTATCCACACACGGCGCTCGGAACGGCGCTGTTCCGGGTGAAACCGGGAGCGTTTGCGGCAGACGACGTGAAAAGCGGCGCATTCGCACAGTTTGCCGACGCGCGAACGCTAGTGGAGCGCAATGCTTACCTGGTGAGCCGCGATGTGCACCGGGCGCTACCCGGCGATCTGCTGTTCTACCGGCAATTCGGTCAGTCGTCGCCGTGGCATTCCATGATCGTGACGCGCGTGGGGCCCGATGCCGAGGTGGTCTACGACACGGGCGAGGATCACGGCAGCTCAGGCGAACTTCGCCGTGTCGCCCTCGCGGAACTGGTCGACCATCCCGAACCGCAATGGCGGCCGGTCCAAGGGAATCCGAACTTTCTCGGCGTTTACCGCTGGAATATTCTGCGAGGAACTCCATGAGTCTCCGTAAGACGTTGTTTGCCATATGCTTTCTGCTTTTCAGTGCCTCCGCGTTCGCCAACGACGCGCCGCGCTCGTTCTCGCTGTCCACGTCGCGCACCTTTGCGCCCGGCGAGAGCGTGAAGATCCAGCTGCTGGCGCGCAACGTGCCGGAGCTGGAGTTTCGGGTCTACAAGATTCGCGATGCGCAAAAGTTTTTCGCGGGGCTCAAGGATCTGCACAGCTTCGGCGTGCAGAGCCAGTCGCCGGGGGAGCAGATTGACCAGCGGACATTGCTTGAGAGGCTGCACGATTTCAAGGCACACCTGTGGTGGCTGATGCGGCACTTCTTCCGCGGCCAATTTACCGACGAGGCGCGCGACAATTTCCGCGAGAGACAGGGCAAGCTTGGCAAGAAGAGCCGTGTGGTGGGCGCGGCGCAGTTTGCGCAGGTTCCCATTCTGAATGCTAGCCAACTGGTGGCGCGCTGGAAGCTGGAGACACCGCCGGCACTGGTGAGCGAGACGCAACAGTTGCCGATTGACGGCCTTGGCGCCGGCGTTTACCTGATTGAAGCCACCGACGGAACGTACAAGGCCTACACCGTCGCGATGGTGACGAAGATTGCCATGGTGGAACGGGACGAGAACGGACAGGTTGCGCTCTACGTGGCCGACCGCATGACCGGCGCTCCGGTGGAGAAGGCCGATGTTGCGCTGTGGACCGGCGGACAAATGCAGTCGTCGGGTTCGACGGACGGCGACGGCATGGCGATGATCGCGATGGGCGGGAATTCTGCGCATCCCGGCACCGAGCCGGAAAACGTATGGATACTTGCGCGCCACGGAGACGACAACGCGTTGGTCACGCCGTGGGGTTACAACTTCGGCCTGCAGAACAAACCCTCACCGCTCGGCTACATTTACACCGACAGACCCGTCTACCGGCCTGGGCACACGGTCCACATCAAGGCGATTGTGCGGCAGAGGAAAAACGACACGCTGGACCTACCGCAGGACTGGACGCCGACGATGCAGGTAGAGGACGGCGACGCCAAGGTCGTTTTCTCCAAGACGATGAGCTTCTCGGCACATGGGACGCTGACTGCGGATTTTGACCTGCCCGCGGATGCTTCCTTGGGCTACTACAGCATTACAGTGCGCGACCCGCAGGGGTACACGCCGGGTGGAAGCATCGACGGCAACGGCAGCTTTTACGTGGAGGACTACAAGAAGCCGGAATACCAGGTAAAGGTGACCGTGCCGGGGGTGGCGCGCGTGCTCCAGGGTAAGCAGATCCAGGCGACGATTGAGGCGAAGTACTTTTTGGGCGAGCCGGTCTCCGGCGCAAAGGTGACGTACGTGGTCCACACCTCCACGCACTACTGGTGGGATGAGGACGAGGGAGACGATAACGGCGAAGCCGATGCGGGGAGCGATAGCGGCGACGCAAGCGACGCAGACGATGCCGACAGCGGATTTGGCGAGACCGAGCAGCAGGAACACCAGGGCGTGCTGGATGCGGATGGCTGGCTCACCATCAACTTGCCGACGAGAGTAGACGACAAGCACGAGGACCAGGACTATCGCATTGAAGCGCGGGTGACGGATGCGGCCAATCGCGAGGTGGCCGGGCATACGACTGTGCTTGCAACCTACGGCTCGTTCCGCGTGAGCGTGGAGCCGACGAGTTACGTATTCCAGGCAGGGCAACCGACGCGCGTAAAGGTGACGGCGCAGGACTACGACGGCAAACCGGTGCAGACCCAGGTAGAAGTGCGGGCGTCGCTCGAAAAGTGGGACTCAGTTACGCACGAAAGGTCAGTGACATTGAAGGCCAGCCAGAATGCCACGACGGGAGCCGACGGAACGGTATTGCTGGATCTGCCCTTGAACGGACAGACCGGCGACTTTGAAGTGACGGCGATTGCGCACACGCCGGAGAACCGCCCAGTGCAGGGGCGGACGTGGGTGTGGATCTGGAATGGCGCGGGCGAGTGGTACACGGCCAATACACAGGCGCAGATTATCGCGGACAAGAAGAGCTACAAAGTTGGCGACACGGCTCACTTGTTGCTGGTGACCGGGCTGAAGGAATCGTGGGCCGTGGTGACGACTGAGGGCGACACGGTGCAGTCGCGGCGGCTCATGCACGCGACCGGTGAAAGCTTTGCCTTCGACGTTCCCATCAACCAGCAGTCACAGCCGAATCTGCTGGTGAATGCGGTGATTGTGCACGATAACCAGGTTTCGGTGGCGCAGAAAAGCCTGAAGGTTCCGCTCATCGAACGAACATTGACAGTGACGGCGACGGCCAGCAAGAGCCAGTACCTGCCGGGGGAGAAAGGCAGCTTTGATGTATTCGCCGCGGACGCGCAGGGAAAGCCCGTGGAGGCTGACCTGAGCTTTGGCGAAGTGGACGAGGCGCTCTACTCGGTGCGGCCAGATACGAGCGGCGACATTGTGAGTGCGTTTTATCCGAAGCGATCTTCCGATCTTGAACCGCAGACCTCATTTGACTTTTTCTTTACGGGGCAGGCGGGAACCAAGAGCCCGCTGCTGGCGGAGCTGAATGCCGGGCTGTTTCATCCACGCATGGCGCAGGTCAAGCCGGGGTCGGACCTGGTGGTGCCGAAGGTGCGCAAGGCGTTTCCCGATACGGCCTATTGGAATCCGAATGTGCATACGGGGCCGGACGGACATGCACGCGTGGAGTTCAATTTTCCCGATGCGTTGACGACGTGGCGGACGACGATCCGCGCCATGACGGATGACGGGAAAGCGGGCGGCGTGGTGACGCGCGTGCTGGTGCGCAAAAATCTGATCGTTCGGCTGGCCGCACCGCGCTTCTTCAGGCAGGGTGATGAGACGGTGCTGCGCGCGATTGCGCACAACTATCTGGCGACGGCCAAGGACGTGACATTTGCGCTGGACGTGAGCGGCGTAGAGGTGATGAGCGGCGCCACGCAGAAAGTGAACGTACCGGCCAAGGGCGAGGCCTACGTGGATTGGCGCGTGAAGGCGCATGCAACGGGCAATGCTGTCCTGACCGCCAAGGCGCTGACGAATGAGGAGTCGGATGCGCTTGAGATGACACTTCCTGTGCTTGCGTACGGCGTAAAGCAGAAGGGCGCAGGCTCGGGCGTCGCGTTTTCCGGTATGGGACAGAATGAGTGGACGTACAACTATCCGGCGGGCTCGGACGCGGGCACGCGCGGGTTGACGATTACGGTTGCTCCGTCGGTGGCGGGAACCGTATTTGATGCGCTCGATTACCTGACGAGTTATCCGTGGGGTTGCACGGAACAGACGATGTCGAGCTTCCTGCCTGACCTGATTGTGGCGCAGGCCATCGACAAACTGCATTTGAAGTCGCCCATCGATCCCGCGACGCTGAAAGGCATGGTGAACGCTGGCATCGAGCGGCTCTACAGCTACCAGCACGAAGATGGCGGCTGGGGTTGGTGGCCCGATGATCCCAGCCGGGTCTTCATGACGGCCTATGTCGTGAGCGGACTTGGGCAAGCGCAGGCTGCTGGCTGGAGCATCGAAAAAGAATCAGGCCAGGCGAATCATCTGCAAAATGGGCGAGCGTGGCTCCAGACAACGCTGGCGGCGCATCCTGACATGGTTCCGGATCTGCGCGCCTACGTGGTGTATGCGCTGGCAACGACGGGAGGCGCACCGAAAGATGCGGTCGAAAGCGCATGGGCGAGCCGCAGCAAGCTGAGCGACGAAGGGTTGGCCCTGCTTGGCCTGGCGCTGGATGCAAGCGGTGACGGACGAGCGCATGAGGTGGTCAGCCTGCTCGAAAAGAAGGCAAAGGTCACGGACGTCGACGCGCACTGGGAAGGAAGTTACGACGGGCTGATGGAGTATTGGGACGATACTTCGAGCGAGACCACGGCCTTTGCGATCAAACTGCTCATCAAGCAGGATCGCGCGAGTGGCTTGTTGCCGAAGGCGGCGGTCTGGCTTGCGGGACATCGCGACGGCGACTATTGGTGGTCGACCAAGCAGACGGCGATGGTGATTCAGGGGCTCACGGACTATGTGGCGCTGAGTGGGGAACTGGCCAACTCGTCAGACGTTGAAGTGCTGGTGAATGGCACGAGCGTAGGCAAGCGGCACTTTGGCCCGGGCGACGGATTTGGGTCGCCATGGCGCATCCAGGTTCCGACCGCGCAACAAGGCAGCGGCGGGCATGTGGTGATTCGCAAGAGCGGCAACGGGCTCACGTACTGGTCGGCCGAGAGCGCATGGTACTCGGCGGACAAGCGGCTCTTCCAGCAAGGCAAGCTGGCGCTGAATCTCACGCGTGACTACTACCTGCTGCAGAGGCGGCAGGACAAGCCCACCGATCCCATCACGTACGATCTGGCCCCGATCAAAGGTCCGGTGCACGTGGGAGATATTGTGGCCGTAAGGCTTGCGGTGAGCGGGACCGACTGGAGCTACCTGCTGGCCGAAGATCCGATTCCGGCAGGCACGGAGTTTCTGGCGGAGACAGGCCTCTACAAGCTGAACAACAAGCCAGATTGGTGGGCCGACTGGTTTACGCGCAAGGAGTTCCACGACGACCGCGCGGCTTTCTTCAACACCGACTTTAGCGGACGCCGCGAGTACGTGTATCTGCTGAAGGTGGTGAACGCGGGCAAGTTCGTCATCAGCCCGGCGCAGGCCGGCCCCATGTATCAATCGAATGTTCAAACCACAACCGATCCCGCAACGCTGGAGGTGCAACCGTGAGTACCATTCAGGATTTTCTTCTTCGCCTTCGCCGCAGCCGGTGGTGGATTGCGATTCAGTTTGGTGGGACGCTGGTGCTGCTGTTGGCAGGGCTGGCATGGACAAAGATCCCTGACAGGCACTGGTGGCAGGTTGTCCTCACGCTCGCGCTTCCACTGCTGGTCGTGATCTCCGTGCTGGAAACGGAGGCCGGAACGATGCGCGCGTTGGCCGACGATGACGGCAAACGCGTGAAGCTGGTGTGGGGAGCGGTCACGGTGTTGGTGTGGGCAGGGCTGTTCTGGGCCTGCTGGTTGGCGCTGGATTGGTGCGACGATCAGATTCCCTCGTGGTCAGGCTATCTGAATTCGCGGATGTCTGCCGGCGGACGCTCCATGGTCTTCACCTATAACCACTTTGCGCACTGGCTCACGGTCATCGAGTGGGTCCTACGGTGGATCATTGTTCCTGGAAAAATCATCCCTTATTCGATTGTTTGCGCGCAGTGGGGCTGGCGGATTCCATTTCGCAGAGTGTTTCGCCTACTGCTCGGCTGGCGCTGGTGGCCTGCTGTTATCGTCGCTGCGCTGGCGGGCGTGTTGCTCCCTGCGCATTTCTTCGCCGTTCTTCCGCATGGAACCGTCTCAGCACAGATCTGGGCCGTTGCGTGGAAGCTGGTTGCGACCTATGTACTGGTCATCAGCAGCTGGGTTCTGCTACTTGCCTGGGCCGCTGTGCTGCTTGATCGGCGCGCACCGGATTCGAATGATGACGGCGATGAACTCGGCGAGCCTGTTGCGGTCGGCTCCGGCCCACTGGGCGAAGACGCGGTTCGTCTACCGCTGCCCGAGAACGGCGACGACGCCTGAAGGCAGACCAGCATGGAGCCATGCGAGTACCTGGGCGCGGCCGTAGCGCTTGAGCAGTTGCGCGGCGTAAAAGCCGGCAGCTCGATGGGCAGCTTCGGCGGCGGCTTCGGTTTTTGCATGAGCGAGTGCCTGGTCGAGTGCTTCAATCTTGAGGGCGGCGGTTTTGGCGTCCGGCTCGCTCCATGTTTCCACGAGCCCTTCGCGCAGCCATAGTGGTGTGCTGGCTCCAGCCTGAGCTTCCACTAGAACATGGAGAAACTCGTGGAGCAATGTTTCGCTGAGCAGCTTTCGCGCGGCCAGCGTATGCAGTGGCTGGGTCGCAATCCAGTTCCCTTCCGTGAACGCGGCAACCCATCCGAGAGCCGATGTCGCATCGCGAAATGCGGTCGTGGAAGGAAAGGCCCGGACCGTGATGGAGGTAGAGTCATTCAGGCCGGAGAGTTCTGAAGCTTCGTGCCGCGCGCGATTCAAGTCATCCAGGTAAGAAGCATCGGCGGTGTCGAGCGACTGCAGCGTGAATCCTTCGCCCGCGAAATCCTTCCAGGTGCGTCCTGTTGTTTCATCCGCCGATTGGACGCCGGGAAAATATTGGGCAAGGATTTGCTCAGTCGAGCGGCCTGCGGCAGCCATGGCCGCGGAACCTTTCTGGCACAAGCCCACGCCATGTCCCCAGCCGCGCCCGTGAAAGAGGAAACGGTCGCCCTGTTGGCTAACTTCAAACCACGTGCTGGGAATTTTGTTCCACCCCAACGCCTGGCCCACTGCCAGAACGAATGTTTCCGCAGAAATGTTGCTCGCGTCGAGGCGCAACGTAACAGCTCGGCCTGACTCGCCGCGCTTGGCGACCGTTATTTGGTTCCAGCCGGGCCTGGCCACTCCGGCTTGCGCCAGCGCCGCAGAGATTTCATTTCGACTAAGCTCGGTCGCCCACTCTTTGCTTCCCCCTGCACTGCAAAATCGGTCGGGAGCTGATGGCAGGTAGGAAACTGCGTGTGCATTCGGCCAGATTTCTACGGGCGATGCTGTCCGGCCGCCACAGTCTTTATTGAAGTAAGCAAGAGCGCGCGCGCCATGGAACCACAGCGTCTCTCCTGAAGTGGCAAGCGCGGTAACGTGAGCGGAGGGCCGCCTCTTGCCGCTGTCGCCCCAGTGCAGAAGCTGGCAGTGGGTGGAGTCGCAGACGTCGTAGTCCGGGTGACCGTGCGCCTCGTGCAGTGCGTAGGTGCGGACGACGACGGCGAGAGCTTTGAGGGATTCAGGACTGTCGGCCGATCCGCTTTCGCTTGCGACCACACGCTCCACATAGGATTCCACGGGCATGGTCACCGCGATGATCAGCTTGCCTGCGCGCGCGGAGATGCTGATTGGATAGGAAAGGGTGACGGACTCGCCGTGGGCCGCCAGCGTTGTTGTGCCGCTCAGCCAAAGCCCATCGACATGCACTGTTCGACCACCAGACGTAAGCGCGATGGCACTGTTGTCGGCTTTCACACTGGCTGCTTGAAGCAGCCGTCCGGGAGCGCATCCTTTGCAAGTGCTCAACGTTGTTAACGCCGGCCGCACGGGGGTCGTCAACGTCAGCTCCCGGTCATGCCACAAAGTCCACATGCCGACGCGGAGGTTTGGGTTAGGCTTTGGGTGAGGATTGCTCGGTGTGTCTGCGGCGCTGGCCGCAACGGGCAAAGCTGCTCGCACAGCAGACGCAAGCAGGATGCCGGCGACGAGCACGCTGAACAACTGGCGCAGTCTCAGAGCCCTGCTCACGGCATCACCGGCGAATGTGCCAGCAGTTCGGCGGCTACGCGCGACGCGTCCGCTCCATGACCTGCGGGCAGATAGACGACCACGACCACCTGAGGCTTGTCTGCCGGCGTGAGTCCCGCAAACCAGCCGTGCGATTGCGTGGATGCCGTGCCCTCAGCTGTGCCGGTCTTGCCTGCAACGGATGCGCCGGAATGGCTCACCTGCCGCGCCATGCCAAAGCTGGCCGAGTCGGCAAGACCCGCGCTGACGACCTGCGCTGCCGAGGATTCAGGATGCGCGGCCAGTTCCACAGCCAACCAGCGATAGGCAACAGCCAACTCGAGCGGCGTGATGCGGATGCCATCCACGCCCAGCAGGGCCAGTTGCTCGGCCTCAGGGCTCATCGGTTCCCGGAAGATTGCGGATGCTTCCATGGAGGATCCCTGTTCCGGTATCCCCATGCGGTTCGCAAGGTCGGTGATGCCAAGCAGTCCGGTAGGACGGAGGAGTTGGCCGAGGTCACCGGGCCTTAACGTGCGCGCAACCTCTGCGAAGTAACTATTGCACGACCAGGCGAGCGCTTCGCGCGCATCAAACGGCGGTGCAAGCGGATGCGTGCAGGCCAGCCGATGGCCCCCAACTACCAGCTTTCGATCGCAGACGACACGCTGCTCGGGGTTCCAACGGCTAGAGGCGATGAGGCTATAGAGGACAATTGGTTTCAGCGTAGATCCGGGTGCTGCCAGCGTGCGACGCGCTTCGCCGAGTCCATGTTCGGCCAACAACCGACCGGTCCGAACATCGAGCACAAGGATGCGCGCCTCGGGCGCAGTTTGCGCTGCGCGGTTTGTCGACATTTGCCAGGAAGGGACTGGATTGGGGCCGGCGGATGCGCTCAGAACTGCACAGGCTACCAGAATTGCGAGAGATGGAGTGAATCCGCGCACAGGAGAAGTATGAGGCACGCGGCCAGGGAAGGAAAACCGGCGAACGAGATACAAACTGAACCCATTCGCCGTTTTAGATCAGCGGAATTGCGGCGCGCTCAGGCCTCTCCCAGGACGACCGTGTGAGGACTCATGGGAATGGGATGGCCAGTGACGTTCTTGAATCCCGCATCGGCATACATGGCAGTCAGCTCGCTCATGGTGTAGGCATCGCCGGCCGCCGTAGTTGTGAGCATGGTCATGCTGAATGCAGCAGGCTCGCGTGGCGAGACGCGGTCCTCATTGGGCACGAACTCAAGCGTAGCGGCTCGGCCACCTGGCTTGAGCGAAGCGCGAACTTTCTTAAGAAGGCCCACATTGGTGGGCACATCGAAGTGGTGCAAAAAATTGGTAAGCAGCACAGCGTCGTACGGGCCGCCGTAGTCCACTTCAAAGGCACTGCCGGGGAGCATGTTGTAGCGCTCATGCACGCCGGCCTTCTTTGCGTTTTCGAGCGCCACGCGAAGAACCGGCGCCCAATCAAGCCCGGTCACATGCGCTTGTGGATTCTGTTTGGCGATTTCGACTCCGAAGAGTCCATGGCCGGCAGCGATGTCGAGCACGCGCATCGGGCTGGTTTTCCCTTCAAGCACAATCGCACCAAGTGGACCAGCCAGCGGTCCCATCATAGGCCCCATGGTCTGGGCGAACTGGACCCAGACCGGATTTTCAGGCTCAACCGTGCCATCGCCGGGAAGGTTGGTGCGGCCGTTGCGCACGATTTCACTAAGATGGTTGAGCGGCTCAAGCACCGCGGGATTTGAGAGGAATTGAGCCACGGTGGCCATGCATGCGGGAGAGCGAGGATCAAGGAACGTCCCGCTTACGGCTGTGTGTTTGTAGTGCCCGTTCTCCTTGGCAAGCACGCCACAGATCACCAGGTAGTCGCACAGGATGCGGGTTCCGCGTTCCGATGCGGAACAATGGCGGGCAATGGAGGCGACGTTTCCCGGCCCGTTGCCCACGGCCGTGAAGATATCGAGTTCAATTGCCGCTCGCAGAGCCGCCGTCTGCTGGTGGGCCTGCATCATTCCAAAGATCAGGCCGGGGTTCAACGGAGCATTCGCGTGGTTTTCAGCACTCATAGCCAACCTCCTGGTTGTTTGCATTTGCAAAATTACAAGTTTTCGGGGACCTGATACGGGGAAGTGAAGTTCGGGAAGTCAACCTGGCAAATCAGCCAAGTGACAGCAGCCTATCATAGTGCCGCTCATGCGTGGCAAGATGCGAATGGGTGGGTACCCGGTTCAGGATTACGAACCAAGACGCAGAAGACCCTTGCCTGCCTTCGCTGCTGGGCGGACGGAAGCGTCATGCTACATCAGCTTGTTCTTTGGCTACTTGGCGTACGCCTCGAATAACCTGCCCCATTGCGTCGTTTCCAGCCAATTCTCGTAGATCTTCTTGTCCTTCACCGGCCACCGATACCAGTCGTGATAGGACTCCGAGCCAAAGACAAAGAGGTGGACGAGCGGGGTATGGAAAAAGAGCCGCTGAATTCCCTTAAACGGCCCGAACCACATCATATCTCCGACGTGGCTGGCCATGTTGTCGCCGACGGAGAAGTTCCAGCTTTCCTGCGAAATGTCGTCACCGACGAGCTTGATTTCTTCGGGCTTGCCGATGCCTAGGCCAGCGCGATGGGCCAGGTGAATGTACTTGATATCCATTGGATTGAATCCCATGAGCTTGGCGGCAACCGCGTCAATGGCCACCTGGTCCGAGCTGGCCAGCATAATGTTCTTCACGTGCGGCCGCATGGTGCGCGGCCCCGGACCATCCCCTGCCGTTGTCCCGTCCATGATCGCAAACAGGCCGGAGTGGATCTCCTTCTGGATCGCCAGCAGGTCCACCAGCGTTTCGTGGATCCACGAATGAGTGTAATGGCGGTGTGTGGCCAGCAGGCCGCCGAACGCATTTTTCATTGCGCCGGTGGTGGTGGTGTAGATGTGGCACTTCACCGTGGGCAAGTGAACGATGTTCTTGCCGAAGAAGAAGTCGGGAATGTGGATGCCCTGCGGAAAGACCTTGTCCAGCGCCAGCATCTTTGCCTTGGGCTTGAAGGGAATCCACTTCATGTCGCCGTCGCGGAAATTGTAAAGGACCGGGATGTTGTATTTGGAAAAGATGGGCAGGTAACGATTCAGATCTTCGCCTTTGAAGGCGTTGGTAACCACCGTCTTGTTCTGGACGCAGACCAGGTCTTCATACCCGCTGCCGCGCAGAGCCTGGATGGAGCCCTCCAATTGCCATGGAGTTGTATTCGCGCCCGGAAACGGGTAATGCCAGGAGATGTTGTCCTTGAGAATCGTCTTTGCCTTTGGATCGAGCGCAGTAGACATACCCGCCAGTTCAGTGAGCCGGGCGATATCCTCCAGTACGGTTTCTGGGCGCGTTCTCACTGCTGCAACAACGGATTGATTAGGCAAGATTTGAGTCTCCTGGGGAAGAATGTACTTTCCGGGAATTTTATTGTTCCTGTTCTAGTCTAGTCATAGTGCGAGCAAAACGACACAGGCAATGGCCGCCCCGATCAGCAGGCTCATGACGTCGGTCAAGGCGAAGACCACGGGATCTTCTTGAAGTTTTCCGCGGGAGGCCAGCAGCCAAACGCGGCACAGCCATAAGAGCATGAAGGGCAAGATCATCCAAAGCAGCGTGGCGTGACGATAGAGTTTCGACACGTCATTGTTGCTGATGTAAATGGAGAAGATCACGACGGCGGAAAAGGCGCTGGCGGTGCCGAAACTGCGCAGTTGTTCGAGATCGTCAACCAGGTAGCCGCGCCCGTTTTTCGGCAAGGTACCTTTGACGCGCAGGTTTTCCAGCTCCGCAAAGCGCTTGACGATGGCGAGAGAAAAGAACAGGAAGATTGAGAACCCTCCAAGCCAGTGGGAGATGTGGGCTCCGGAGGCGGCGCTGCCGGCCAGAAGCCGCAGCGTATACAACCCTGAAAGAGTCAGTACGTCCAGCAGGGGAATCTTCTTCAGATAAAGGGAGTAGACCAGCGTCGCTACGAGGTAGAACGCAAGCCATCCGTAGAAAGCGAGAGGCAGGAAGCGCGCACCCAAAAACGCAACGAGCAGAAACACTGCCGAAAGCACCGCACCCCACAGCGGCGACAGATCGCCAGCCGCGAAGGGCCGGTTTCTTTTGCTGTGATGGTGCCGGTCCGTTTCGAGGTCGAGCATGTCGTTGACGATGTAGGTTGCCGAGGCGGTGAGCGAGAAACAGACAAATGCCAGCAGAGCCGGCAGCAGCGCGGGGATGGTGAAATTATGTGCCAACAGCGTGGGAAGAAACATCAGCAGGTTCTTGGCCCACTGATGGGGACGCATGGCGCGAACCAGAGAAACAAGCGGATTCCTGTGCTCGTTAAACTCGCGCACTGGTTTGATGCCGCGTGTACGAAGCTTGCCGCGAAGCCCCAGGCTGGGGTTAGCTACCATGGCTTCGGTTGCATGAGCCAGCAAGGGCAGATCGGGCGTCGCGTTACCGACATAATCGAACGCGGCGGAGCCGAGATGGGTACGCAGACCGTCGAGCTTCTTGTTGCCGGTAAGATTGGTGGCGCCATCGGATCCCAGCACGCCGCTGAAGATGCCCAGGTGAGCGGCAACCCGGCGGGCGAGCACGACATCGGCCCCGGTGGCGAGATAAAGCGGACGGCCCAGGGAGTGCTGTTCCTTGAGGAAGTGCAGGAGCTTGCGGTTGTACGGCAGGTCTTCGACGTCGAGCGCGATGGACTCCGTAACGAATGCCTTGAAAGCCGCCTTTCCTCGAAGAAGTTTTCCAGGCAGAGCCAACGCAAGCATGGGATGCTTGCGCAAGAGCACCAGCAAAGAATCGACGAGCGTGTCTGACTTGACGAGCGTACCGTCAAGATCAACACAAAGCGGTCGCAGCGTTGCCTGCGCGGGTTCCGGCGGGGAGACGATCTGGGACAACCCTTTACCTCGTTGAAGAGTGCCGGCGTCAAGAAACGAAACTCGGCTTAATACAATTCTGTCCTATTTTGCAGAATTCGCACTGCAACTTATGGGCAATCGAGGACAACTCAAGTATACCTTCGCCACATCTTCACAGAAGAACGCCGGCACCGCGCAAAGGACCAGGCGCAGCGGAGGACTTTCAAGATAAGGCGAGGAAATGGAGAATTGTCCGCATACGCTCCGGCGGGACGTCTCAAAACTTGCCTGCCGAGCCGTAGCCCTCGCGCAGAGGGCGAAGGTTGGTGGAGCTGAGCGGGATCGAACCGCTGGCCTCCTCGTTGCGAACGAGGCGCTCTCCCAGCTGAGCTACAGCCCCACGACTTAATAAGTTTACCAGCTGGCGGCGAATCCGAAAAGGCAGCTTGCTTCGCGGTCTTCGCGGATGCGCGGGCGGGTTCTACCACGGGATTCGATTGCCTGTGCTGAAGTAGAACCATCGGAGATGGGTTCCCGAGGGACCGCCTATTCCGCGGGCGCAGCCGTCAGAGCCAACGTCTTTTTGATCGCCTGGGCGAGCATTTCTGGAGAGCTAATTGCAAAAACAGTTCCGTGCATGTCCCTGGTCAATTGCTCCACTCCGTCTGGGGCGCTGCCGATATAGGGAAATAACTCGAAATAAAAGAAATGAGCTTTAGAAATCTCGATGTCCCTGGTCATATCTCGTGGCAGCTTCTCCCATGCATGACTGCCCCCGGCGCCGAGGAAGATGATATCGTCTGGAGGCTCCTTCGATGAAGACTCCCTCTGTGCAAGGCCTACCAAGAAACTGGTCCAGGAACCTTTTTTGAGCGCCTGATACGGGATGGTGGCAAAATCTATCTGCTCCAATGCCCTCTCGAGCTTTGAGAAGCCGTCGGCATCGAATTTGTCCAGACTGAGAACCTGCTGCTGTTCGTCAAGGTTGAAAGCGACAAGGTTCACCGACTTGCAGGGAAGTTGGTTGAGTAAGGTGACAAGCGATTGCAGGAGGATAGCCCGATCCCATGCTTGGAGTCGCGCTGTCCCAAATCGGCCATGCGCGTTCAACAACACCGTCAAGCGTTGACCTTTGGCCGCGAGGGAGCCATTCCACCGCGCATCAACCAGAGGAGCAACGGCGCCCGGCTGAAGCACAACAGGGATATTCCCGGCCCCTCTGGCATCGGCGGGCTTCAGTTTCTTCCGCGCGCGGCACATGTGGCCTTGACCGTCCGCCAGAACGACCTCTAGGGAATATCGTCCTGACCCCATCGCAAACCCGCCACTCGTCCGGACCTCTAACTTGGATAGCGGAGCGTCGAAGCCAGATTGGGAATGCGGCTGAACCTGCGGTATGTCGAAATACTCCAACAGGATTGTGGGCTTCCCGAACTCGGGTGTGACTCTCACGAGAATCACCAGGCGCTCACCTGAGTGAAGTTTTTCTCCAAGGCGGCAATTGATCGCGAATCCCGCCAAATAGCGGAAAAGGAGATCGAGCTGCATACTGCTTGAAAGCTGGATGTTGCAGGGTAATGAATTCTTCAACGATGCGTGGTCAAGGATCCAAGTTGCATGAAGAAGAACCTCGCCCTTCACCAACTGCTGAGCGCCCGCAACGCTAGCAACGAGACAACTCAACATGAACAGCCGAGCGATGCTGAGGAGCAGTCTCATCTTCGCGAATCTGCTTCCGCTACTCAATCCGGACAGGGCACACAAGGAGAACAGGCGAAAACCGATGCGGTCAATATAGCACGGAATAGCACGGAGGAGCCTCGCATGCACGGGGCTCACTCTATGCCATGACTGTTTTGGCGAGAGTTCCGGCGGAAGAAGGGACTCCCCGCTGGAAATGCCTCTACAACTGGTTCATGTTGAGGAGGAACTCGGCGTTGTTGCGAACCTTCTCAAGCCGGCTGATAAGCAACTCCATCGCTTCAACCGGTGAAAGCGGGTTAAGCACCTTGCGCAATACCCAGATGCGCGAAAGATCGTCTTTGGGGATCAGCAGCTCTTCCTTGCNNCGCGCTTGTCCACGAGCTTGCGGTCAAGGATGATTTCCATGTTGCCCGTGCCCTTGAACTCTTCGAAAATGACTTCGTCCATGCGGGAGCCGGTGTCAACGAGGGCGGTGGCAATGATGGTGAGCGACCCGCCCTCCTCGATATTTCTGGCGGCGCCGAAGAACCGCTTGGGGCGCTGCAGTGCGTTTGAATCCACGCCGCCCGACAGCACTTTGCCCGAGGGAGGCACGATCGTGTTGTAGGCGCGGGCAAGACGGGTAATGGAGTCGAGCAGAATGACCACGTCGCGTTTGTGTTCCACCAGGCGCTTGGCCTTTTCGATGACCATCTCTGCCACCTGCACGTGGCGTGCTGCAGGCTCATCGAAAGTGGAACTGATGACTTCGCCCTTGACCGAGCGCTGCATGTCGGTGACTTCCTCGGGACGCTCGTCGATCAGCAGAACAATGAGGACGATCTCCGGGTGATTCGTGGAGATCGAGTTGGCGAGCGACTGCAACAGCATGGTTTTGCCGGTGCGGGGCGGAGCGACGATGAGACCGCGCTGGCCCTTGCCGACGGGGGTGAGCAGGTCCATCACGCGCCCGCTGGTCGCCTCGCGCACTGTCTCCAGCTTGATGCGTTCCTGGGGATAGAGCGGGGTGAGGTTGTCAAAGAGAATCTTGTTGCGGGTCTCCTCAGGGGACTCGAAGTTGATGGCTTCGATCTTGACCAGCGCGAAGTACTTTTCTCCCTCGTGCGGGGGCCTGACGTTGCCACTGATCGAGTCGCCGGTTTTCAGATCGAATTTGCGGATCTGCGAAGGCGAAACGTAGATGTCGTCAGGACCGGGGAGATAGTTGTAATCGGGCGAGCGAAGAAAGCCGTAGCCGTCGGGGAGAATCTCAAGAACTCCCTCGGCAAAGATGTGACCTTCTTTTTCGCTTTGCGCCTGAAGGATCTTGAAGATGAGATCCTGCTTGCGAAGGCCGCTGGTACCCGGGATTTCCAGGGTACGCGCAATACGGCTCAGTTCGGTTATGTTCTTTTCTTTCAGTTCAGCGATGGTCATGTTCACCTGCGAGGCGGGATGTTTGTGAGAGGAATGCGGGAGGGGGAAGTGCTCCAGACGGAAACCTTGCGGAAATGCTGGGATACAGCCGGCGTGTGCCGGCCTTGAAGCATCATCCTAATGCATGAGGAGTATCGAAACGCCGGGGAAACAAAACCGTCCGAATGCGGAATGCTGTTTCTTGCTTCGTTTTCTTACTCAACGATAGTGGATTGAAAGACGCCGTTTAAGCTGCGCGGCGCCTTTCAACCGGCTGGGCTGCCGGAGCCGACACGGGCCCGAGCGTTCCAGGGTTGGTGGTTTGAAAGCGGCACAGAACTTCATTAGTCGTGTCTTGCAGCCGTGTGTTCGGCTTGTGCAGCTTACGTGTTGCCTTGCTTGCCAGTTGACAGAGCTGGTAGCGATTGGACACATGAGAGAGTGCCCCAAAAACTAGATCAGAACGCATTGCAATATTCTCCTTCGTCAGTAGACTGCCCGGCTGGTGATTTGAAACGCTGCCGGTGCAGCACGGGGAGCCGATCAATCAAGGACTGCCCCAAGTTTTCACGTTCATGTTTTAGACGCACGAACCTGACATCCAGTTCAACAATCTTGACGCACTTTCGGGCGTGTAAAACAGGCCTAAACCCGCATGGGTAGATCAGACTGCAATTTTGGGAATTTCGGCGCCCGTCATGCCCATTTCCGAAAGCTCTCACAACGCACCGCAGGCATCAACAGAAGAGCCTGGACTCATTAGTATGATGCGGGAAATGGCTCACGGGCACATCAAATCGCAATAAGCAATCTGCCCTATATGGATGGCTCTCATGAATGTATACCGGGCAGACGCACAGGTCAACAGTTTTTTCAACGCTTTTTGAGCAGTTTTGACGGTTCCGAAAGCCTGTACTGAAGAGTGCGTAAAAACCTTTATTTTCAATCGAATGGGTTCAAGTCTCAACGAGAGTTATTGGCTGGTTTTGGCGAACGGGGCGGCTTTGCAGGGATTTGTGTACCGATTCGCACAAAAAGCGAACCAATCTGGTTACTTTCGGGCGGCAAACGGGCCGGATGGGCGGCCGTCAGGGTCAAAAAGCATGGAACGGCCGTCTTCGTCGATCCCGGAAGGCGGTCGCCGAACTCGCGCCGGGTGCCGGGGGGCAGCAATTAGCTCGTCAACGCGGAAGACCCCCGCCAGCAGGACGATGAAAGCGGGCACTGCCACAAGCATCGCGTCCAAACTCGAAGTTAGAACTGTCTCATTGATTACTGTCATTGAAATGGCCTCAGCGACAAATTCTGCAGTGTTTCTTAAGCAGTCTTAACAGTTATCGGTTCAAGATTAGAGTTCCCTTAAGAACCAAGGTAACCATCGTTCGAATACGGCGGTCAATGGCACCTTCGAGGGAGGCGCGAGGTTGCGGGAGTTACAAGGGTTGGCGGGCGGCCCAGGGCAAGGGACGCCCTTTCTCCCACCATCGCGGGTGCCCCAGGGTGCCGGGGTCCCCACGAACAGGTCTTCGTTCGGGGGGAGACGCCTCGCTTTTGGGCACCTGGGAAAGGGCAAAGCCGGGCGGTGAGCTTACCCGCCCGGATCTGAGGGATTGCGATCTATTGTGCGGAAACAGCCACGGACACCACACGAACCGGCCCAAGCAGGCCTGAGGGCAGTAGTAGGGAATTTGCATTGTAGGGTTTGGTGTCGGCAAAGGTAATGCGCACTGCATTCGGCTGCTCGTCTCCGATGAGGCGATTGACCCACGCATTAGTCACTTTGATCGTGACCTCGTTATTGCCGGGCTTGAGTGCGGTGGTTGCGTCTACCCGGTAAGGCGCGTGCCAGACGACGCCGAGAGGCTTGCCATTGACGGTGACTTCGGCCAGGTTCTTCACATCGCCCAGGTCAATCCAGAGATGCGCACCGCCTTTCAGTGCTGAGGGCTCCAGATCGATAGTCTTTGTATAGGTTCCTGTGCCGGAAAAATATCTGATCCCCGGGTCAGAGCTGTCGCTCCACGAAGAAAGCCTGTCCATGGAAACCGAAGGGAGCGCTCCGCGATCGGGTTGGAAGCTCACGCTCCAAGGCCCCTCAATATTCGCGACCACCATCTCAGTAGTTGCCGGCACTGTGCGCGAAGTTGCAGTCGCGGGTTTGCGGAAGACCACAAACACGCTGCCATAGGGTTCAAGCTTGAGAGGAACGGTCGTGCGCCCATCCGAAATTTTGAACGACGCCGGTTCGGTCTTGCCGGTGTCTGCGTGCCAAAGTTCCGGCGCCTTGCCAGACACACGAAACATTGCGTCCACATTCTCTGTGAGGTCGTTGCGGTTATCCACAAAGTAGACGTCGCCTTCGGTCAGTTTGCGATGGGCAAACAGCAGGTGCGTATCGGCCTCAGGATGCGTGGTTTCGAAGTCGGGCTCCATGTGCATTGCCTTGAAGACCTCGCCGAGATTCTCGCCGGCATAGACTTGGCCTTTGCCGACATGGTGTACGCCGGAGCCATCGCCAAAGAGCTCATCGCTCAACCTGGAAAACTCCTTCTGGTCGTCGGCAAGGCTTGGATCGTCGATGGGCTTTTCGCCGGCAACGGTTGCCCCGTTCTCCACCAGCTTGTGGATGGCGCGGAGCACGGGCAACGACATGTGCCTGCTGAAGGGGTCAAGTCCGAGAAGACGGTAGCTTGTGCCTCCCGGCGTGGTGATGCGGCCGTTCGCGGCGCTCAGCTCGTGAATCAGGGCGTCGGCGTTGACATAGTCGAAGCCGTACCCTTCGGGAATGTCGGGCGCCTTGTCCCCGAAGATTGCGGTCAGGTTGGAATCTTCTCCGTAGAAATAAATCAGGTCCGCGCCGAAGTGACCCTGCTGTAGCAGGAAGCTGGTGCGGGATAGGTAGTCGATCCAGGGCCCTGCCTGTTCGGCCCAGGTCTCGTTGCGATTGAACCATTGCCCGCAGGGACCGAGCGTCATGCCGGGGGCCTTGTTGACGAGCGGCTGGTGGGCCGACTCGTGAATCACAAATCGGTTGATGCCATTGATGAACTCCATATCGGCGGCGGGCCTGAGGGTGGCGGGCGACCAGGCCCATGCGGAGGAGAATGTGCACGTGGTCAATGATTCGGCCGCAGCAAGGTTCTGGCCATAGATGTGCGCCACCGAGGAAGACTCGCGATCATCCGCGTTGTAACCATACTGTTCCCTGACCACTCCAGGGGTCTGCACCCACATGGCGCTCATGGGAATCTCGTTGAACTTCTTCACCTCCATGCCATCGGCGACGAATGCGCGTCCGCCCTCGTGCGACTCGCCGTAATGCCCCATGCCCCACTCATGCAGAGTGGTCTCAAGCTGCCCGTAGTGCTCGGTTGCGATCAGGTCGGCGATCGTTTTGCGGAAGTCCCAGAGAAATCTGTCGCTGTCTGCGGAACTCTCGACAATCCGGCCCGCCAGCACCGGCATCCACGGCATCGGATCGTAGCCACGCAGTTTCCTGAACTGGGCAATCATGTTGTCGGTCCAGTTTTGCGAGCCGGCCTCCCAGCTGTCGTTCACCACGTAATGCAATCCACGCTTGCCGATCAGGTCGGGCCCAACGGTTCTCTTGTAGCTATCCAGGTAGGTGTCCATGTACTTCTTCACATACCTGCGGTCCATCTTGTCCACTTCAAGCCCGGTGGCCTCGGCTGTGGCCGGATGATTGGTGATGCCGAGCAGAGAGTAGCCAAAGCGAAGCACCGCCCAGTTGCCGGGCGGCGGAGTCCAGTCGAGTGTCCCATCCGGATGCATTTTCGCGGTCAGATTGATGACGTCGTTCTTTGCGATGGCGTCCGCGGGACTCACAGCGGGGGTCGACAGGATGTAGAGGTTCGGATCCGTGACGAATGCTGCTTTCTCCTCGAAGCGATTGACCCGTGCTCCTGCATGGAGCGCCAGTTCGGCGATCTCGTAGTCGGTGGGCGGCGTACGACCTCCGCGCAAGGAGGCGTCAGCCAAGGGCGAAGCCGGTGCAATCCGCTTGAATGTGACGCGGAAATACTTGGCGGTGACTGCCGGGAACGAAACCGTATTCTCCGGAGCTCGGCTCGAAGGCAATTCCGCTGCCGGGCTGAAGTTCTTGCCGTCGTCACTGGCCAACAACATTTTTTGGGGTGCGCCGATGCCAAACAGTACATTCGCCATCCGGTCTGGCGCCATCACCACATAGGTGATGGACCGAATGGTCGTGGGCGCGGCGAACTCAAATTGAATCCACGAGGATTCACCAGCTGCTGGAATCGGTAGCTTCGTAGTCTTCTGCAGGTCTCCGTCGCTGAGCATTGCAAAATCTGGCGATCCGCCGCTCGCGGTGATCTTGACGTGCTCCATGTCCAGAGGTACATCACTTGCCGGCCTGCGATAGGCAACCACGGCTGCATCCGCATAAAACTGCTGCACCGGGGCCGCGATCCCCTCTTCCGGTGGGCGGCTCATCCCCTGAAATGCGCCGGTGCTCGACGGCGGGTGAATTAGCACTCCGGTGAAGGGCTTGCCGCCCTCAACGGCGGTCGCACTCCAGACATATTTCTTCATGCCCTCGGCAGGGGGCACCCATGGACCGCCGGACTCGCTCCATCCCGGGGAGCCGGCGATGGCCTCCTCAAGGCCCAACTGATTGCCGAGCGTGACGGCATATTTGAAGGCATCTTTCCACTCCGGCGTCATATAGGAGAGGCGATGATCGACAACCTGCGGCGTATCCAGCGCCGCGTCAAAGTTCTGAAAGCCAGCGATGCCGGTCCGGTGCATCCATTCAAGGTCGAGCTTGATGCCCTCCTTCGTGATATTGCCGTTCATCCAATGCCACCAAACGCGAGGATGCGCGCTTTGTGGTGGATTTTCGAATCCGCTCTTGAGAGAGTCCGGATTGCTTTGCGCCGGAGACTGTCCGAAGGCAAAGACCAGCACAATTCCTACCGCCGCGAATCTGATTGCCGAGAGTTTCATTGCTTCTCCTTTGCGGGCGTGTCGCCGGGACAGGCACCGCATGTTTTCTGATGGGGCGCCCTGCGAAAAAGAAAGCGGCGCGACATTTCGCGCACACCTTCTCCCTGGCAGGGCTGACGGCAAATCATATTACGCCCAGTAGCTGCGGTCGAGAGTGCGGTATTGGATGGCTTCAGCGATATGCGATACGGCGAGATGCTCGGCGCCTTCGAGGTCGGCGATGGTGCGGGCCACCTTGAGAATGCGGTCGTGCGCGCGGGCGGTGAGACCCTGCTGCTGCATGGCGCGCTCAAGCAGGCGCTCGGAATCGGCGGCCAACTCGCAGTGGGTGCGAATCTGGCGCGTGGTCATCTGCGCGTTGGCGTAGATCTTCTCGCCGGCCTTTTTAAAGCGTTGGCGCTGGTGTTCCCGGGCGGCCATCACGCGGCCGCGAATCTGCGCTGAGCCTTCGGCCGCTGCGCCACCGCGCAACTCCTTGTACTGCACCGCCGGCACTTCAATGTGAATGTCGATGCGGTCCAGCAGCGGTCCTGAGATTTTGGCCACGTACCGCTGAATCATCGGCGGCGTACACATGCACTCGCGCGACTTGTCGTTGAAATAGCCACATGGGCAGGGATTCATGGCCGCCGCCAGCATGAAGCGCGCCGGAAAGCTCAGCGACATGGATGCGCGCGCGATGGTCACTGTGTGATCTTCGAGCGGCTGGCGCATTACTTCGAGCACATTGCGCGGAAACTCTGGCAACTCGTCCAGAAACAACAGACCGTTGTGCGCCAGCGACACTTCGCCGGGACGCGGCACGATTCCGCCGCCGATGAGGCCCGCATCAGAGATGGTGTGGTGCGGTGAACGAAACGGCCGTTGCGTCACCAGGCCGGCCGACGCATCCAGCACACCGGCGACCGAGTGAATCTTGGTGGTCTCTAGCGCTTCCTCAAACGTCAGCGGTGCAAGAATGGAGGGCAGGCGCTTGGCAAGCATGGTTTTGCCGGAGCCGGGCGGTCCGATCATCAGAATGTTGTGGCTGCCCGCCGCGGCAACTTCGAGCGCGCGCTTGGCCGTCTGCTGGCCGCGTACATCGCTAAAGTCCACGCTGAAGTGCTGCAACTCTCCCAGCAGCTCCTGTGTATTCACCCTGTATGGCTCGCGTTGGATGACGCCGACAACCGAACTGTTCAACAGATCCAGAACATCCATCAGAGAGAAAACAGGATAGACGTTCACTCCTTCCACAACGGCAGCTTCGGCTGCATTGGCGAGAGGAAGAATCAGATTCGGGATATTTTTTTCGCGGGCGAGAATGGCCACAGGCAACATGCCCGGGATCGGCCGCAGGTTGCCGTCCAATCCAAGTTCGCCCACCAGAAGGAACTGGCTCAGGTCAGTCACGCGCAGCGCGCCGTAAGCGCCCAGAATGCCGACAGCGATTGGGAGGTCGAATCCAGAACCTTCCTTTTTCAGGTCGGCGGGGGCTAGGTTGATAGTGATGAACGTGGGCGGAATGGTGTAGCCGGAGTTTTTAATGGCAGCGCGGACGCGGTCGCGGCTCTCGCGCACGGCGGCATCGGGCAAGCCGACCGTATGAAAGATGTCTTTTTCCGTCACGGCGCCGGAATAGTCCACCTCAACATCGATGAGGTTGGCGTCGATTCCATAAACCGCGGCACTGAGAACTTTAAATAACATAGTCTAAAGGTGCAGCGAGTGTACCAGACGGATGGGTGTCGGAATCTGTGACTCACGCTACAATCATCCCGTGCCTACAAGTCTTTTCGATCTGTACAAAATCGGCGTTGGTCCATCAAGTTCACACACCATGGGTCCCATGAAGGCCGCCGGCCGCTTTGCGCGCGACCTTGCGCCAGCGGGATTGCTGAACCGCGTTGCCCGCGTTCAGGTGGATCTGTACGGCTCGCTGGCGCTCACCGGCCTGGGCCACGGAACCGACCGCGCCGTGCTGCTTGGACTGTCTGGCCACGAGCCTGCCACCATCGATCCCGCGGCCATTGACTCCACCGTGAAGAACATCCGCGTCGCGCGCCGTCTCGATCTTGCCGGCACTCGCCCCATAGCCTTCGACGAGATCAGCGACCTGCTGTTCCACCGGGATATAATGTTTCCCCCGGGCGCGCAAATGCACCACCCAAACGGGCTGAGGCTCACGGCCATCGATGCGACCGGAGTCATTCTGGTGCAGCGGACATTCTTTTCCATTGGAGGCGGATTCGTTACCGAGGATGCGGCACAGTCTGCCGCCGGAGTCCACGCCTCTTCCGAGAAGAGTGGCCCCGCCGTTCCCTTTCCATTTCACAGCGCAGCGGAACTGCTTGCCACCGCGGAAGCCAATGAGCTCTCCATCAGCCAGCTCATGCTTGAGAACGAGTGTGCCCTGGCGGCGCCGAGTTCGGAGCAGCCTCCCGTTGCTGTGGTGCGCGACGGCATCGATCGCATTTGGGCGGCCATGCAGAATTGCGTGAAGCGCGGCATTGCGGCTGAAGGGATTTTGCCCGGTGGCCTCAACGTACGCCGTCGCGCTCATCGCCTGGCAGCGCGTCTCGAAGAGAAGGATGCCGATGGCAAGCGCAGCGACCCGCTCGCGCCGCTCGACTGGGTTACCGTCTACGCAATGGCCGTGAATGAAGAGAACGCCGCCGGAGGGCGCGTGGTTACCGCGCCCACCAATGGAGCCGCCGGCGTCGTTCCCGCTGTGGCGCATTACTATCATCGCTTCATTCCCGAAGCGGATCACGAGGGGATCGTTCGCTTCTTTCTCACGTCGGCCGCAATCGGGATTCTTTACAAGGAGAACGCATCCATCAGCGGTGCAGAGGTAGGATGCCAGGGCGAGGTGGGCGTTGCCTGTTCCATGGCAGCGGCGGGATTGACGGCGGCGCTCGGCGGCAGCAACGGACAGGTGGAACATGCCGCGGAGATTGCCATGGAGCACAACCTCGGCATGACGTGCGACCCGATTGGCGGCCTCGTTCAAATTCCCTGCATCGAACGAAACGCAATGGGCGCGGCCAAGGCAGTGCAGGCTTCGCGCCTCGCGTTGAACGAGTCTGCAGAGCACAAGGTTTCACTCGATCAAGTGATCCGCACTATGTATTTAACGGGTCTCGACATGCAGTCGCGCTACAAAGAGACAAGTCTTGCGGGTCTTGCATTGAATCAAATCGAGTGCTGAAAAAAAGAGACGGCGATGTTTCTTCAGCGTTATCGTCTGCGAAAATTCACTCATGCATTCGTCGCGAAGATGTAATTCACCGTCGATGAATTTCAATTTTTACTTTCGATCCTCGATGAGGCTTGAAAAATTGTTGACGATTTTTCCACTCCTCGTGCGTTTTTTTCTTGACACTGTCGCAACATAAATCTATACATTCATCAACTGCAATTTATATTGCAGCATCGATGCAACCCATCGAAAAGGGAGAATAGGCAAATGGCAACTAAGAAAGCAGCCAAGAAGGCACCCGCGAAGAAGGCAGCAAAGAAGGCCGTAAAGAAGGCCGCGAAGAAGAAGTAAGCGGCTTTACCAACCAAAAGGCAACACTCGAGGGGGATGCATAAAGCATCCCCCTCGGTGTTTCTGCGCAAGGATTAGACTTGTACATAAAGGAGTCGGAACTCAACCACCATGACGCGCAGACGCTGGATTGCCGAACACTGGGATGAGGCCACAGCCTCGATTACAGGCGCGCAGGCCGCGCACATGGCGCGTGTTCTGCGCGCGCAGCCCGGCATGGAAGCGGATGTCGTGGCAGGCGGCCACGTCTTTCACGCCGAGCTTGCGGCAGTCTCCGCGGATGAGGTTCGCTTCAACCTGGTATCCGAAGTACAGGCCGATCCCGCGCTGCCCATAACCTTGGTCATGGCTATTTACAAGTTTGATCACATGGAGTGGGCCATCGAGAAGGCGACTGAACTCGGTGTTGCCGCCCTGGCTCCCGTGATTGCGCAGCGGACTGAGAAGCACCTGGCCCAGGCCGCCGAAAAGCGAGCCGAGCGCTGGCGTCGCATTGCGCATGAGGCAGCCCAGCAGTCGCGGCGTTCCGATGTGCCGCTCGTCCATCCTCCCGCCCCTCTCGCTTCCCGCATTCGCGCTGCTTCCCAGTCCGTACGTATCGTTCTCGCCGAGCAGGAACGCACGACGACGCTGCGACAACTGATGTTAGAGGCCATCGAGACGGCCGGAAGCGAAATGCCGTCGCTTGAAATCGCGATCGGTCCCGAAGGTGGATGGGCTCCTGCCGAAGAAGCGCTCTTCGATGCCGACGGTTGGCGCGCGGTTACACTCGGCCCGCGCATCCTCCGCGCGGAGACGGCTGCCATCGCGGCTCTCTCCGTTGTTGCTTCTTGCCTGGAATAGAAATCCGCAACTCTTTACAGTGAGACGCCGCGCTTCCAGGGAATGAAGTCGCGCTGGTTGTGGAGTTCGGCCTTTGTTTGCCGCTCACCACTGGCCACAGCGATGGAAAGCTCAAGCAGCTCTTCCGCGCTGTCCTTGATCGTCGACTTGCCGCTGACAATCGGGCCGGCATCGAAGTCGATGATGTCGTGCATGCGCTCGCCCGTGGTCGAGTTGGTTGAAATCTTGATCACCGGTGCAATTGGATTGCCAGTCGGAGTACCAAGGCCTGTGGTGAAGAGCACGAGATTCGATCCCGCACCCACCTGCGCCGTGACGCTTTCAACGTCGTTGCCCGGCGTGCATTGCAGGTTGAAGCCGCGGGCCGAGACATACTCCGGATAGTCGAGGACACCGCTGATGGGCGATGAGCCTCCCTTGCGCGCCGCTCCGGCAGACTTGATCGCGTCGGTGATGAGCCCGTCGCGAATGTTTCCCGGCGAGGGATTGAAGGCGAAGTCGGAATTGACGGCCCTGGCAGCCGCCGCATACGTCCGCATCAGCCCGGAGAAGCGCTCTGCGAGCTCATCGGTGGTGCATCGGTTCACCAGTTCCTGCTCCACGCCGTGCAGTTCTGGAAATTCCGAAAGGATTGTGGTTCCCCCGGCGCCGACGACGAGATCGGAGACGTAGCCGACGGTCGGGTTTGCCGAGATGCCGCTGAATCCGTCTGACCCGCCACACTGCAAAGCGACGGTGAGAGCGGAGAGAGGCGCAGGTGCGCGCTCGGTGCGATTGGCCTCAGCGAGTGCAGCAAACGTCTTATCGAGCGCGATGTTCATCAGGTTCGATTCGGTTCCCGCGCTCTGCTGATCGACGATGATCACCTGCTTGCGGAGTTTGGGGTCGCGAGCGCGCAGCTCTTCCATGAGGATGCTGGCCTGCGCATGCTGGCAGCCGAGGCTTAACACGGTGGCTCCGGCAACGTTGGGATGATGGATATAGCCGGCCAGCAGTCCGCACAGCGCCTGCGAGTCCTGGCGCGTTCCGCCGCATCCGCCCTGATGAGGAAGAAAGCGCACGCCATCAAGATTGGGGAACAGGCGCTCACGGCGAGCGGCGGCCACCTCCTCTGCTCGGGGTTGTCCATTTCCCTGTTTGCTCATCAATTCGCGCACGTGGCGGCGATAGGTGCTGTTGACGGTGCCGTAGCCGAGTTCCTCTTCAAGAGCCTCGCGCATCTGCTCCACGTTGCGGTTCTCGCAGAACACCAGCGGCAGCACGATCCAGTAGTTGCGCGTGCCCACTTGGCCATCGGCGCGGTGATAACCCATGAAGGTACGCCCCATCCACGGAGTCGGATCCGGCAACGGATGGGTGACTGGCTGCCGCGCCGCCGTGTAATCGGCTGCGCGGTGACGAATGTTGCTGGTGGTGATGAGGCCGCCGGCAGGGATGGCTTCAACCACTTCGCCCACCACCATCCCGTACATCGTGATCAGCTCGCCCGGCTTAAGTGCCTTCGTGGCCATCTTGTGCTTGGCGGGGATGGTCTGCATTACCTGGCACTGAAGCGGCGACTCCGCGGAGCCGAATTTCACATAGGTGCCCAGGTCGAGAGTGGTCAATGCAACGAGGACGTTGTCGCGCGGGTCGAGTTGCAGAATGGTCTTAGCCATGATTTCTCATTTCCGGAGCTGCGGGGAAGGTGCAGTCAACAGAAAGGATACAACTCAGGCGCTATGCACGAACAGCAGGGGGAGGAGCCCTTCCTCAGTTTCCAGATAGAAGATCGGGGGCCCCTGTCCCTCGCCTTTGCGGACCGGGGAGGAAAGGACAGGTCTGCGTCAGTGGGGTGGGGTTTCATCGCGGATGAGTGGGAAAGAACCAACTCCCCCCGCGACCTTCCCGTTCCGGAGACTACAGATGTGCGTAGTGCAAAAGCAGACCCGCAATCGCGCCACCGGTCAAATCGCCCACGATGGGAACCCACGCGTAATTCCAATTCGACGAGCCCTTGCCGGGAATGGGCAGTAGCGCATGCACGAGGCGCGGGCCCAGATCGCGCGCGGGGTTGATTGCGTAGCCAGTGGTTCCACCCAGCGAGAGGCCGATGCCCCACACCAAACTGCCGACCAGCCACGGCCCCAGACCCGCCGATGGTCCGGTCATCGAAACCCCGTGCGAAAAAATAGCGCCGGCCACAACCACCAGCACCATCGTCCCAATCACTTCGCTGATGACGTTCGCCGGCCGGTTGTGCACCGCGCCATTAGTGCAGAAAACGCCCAGTTTGTCGGCGGGGCCCGGCGTGAGCTTCCAATGCGGCGCGTAATGCAGCGTCATCAGCGCCGCGCCGCACATGGCGCCCAGCATTTGTGCCGACCAGTAGGAAAGAACATGGGAATAGTCCCCGCTGATCACCGCCGCGGCCAGCGAGATCGCCGGGTTCAGGTGCGCGCCCGCGCTGCCGAAGGCCTGCGCCACCAGGACTCCGCAGAGAACGGCCAGCGCCCAACCGGATGCGATTACCATCCAGCCCGCGTCTGCCGCATAAGACTTGCGCAACGTAACGCCCGCGTTAACGCCCGTGCCCAGAAGTACCAGGACCAGCGTGCCCATAAACTCGCCCAGCCACACAGAATGCATTTGTCTTGCCTCTGGATTGCAGAACCGGCTCGTGAGGCTGAGCAGGATGCAATCCGGAATTGAATTCAAGGAACCAATGCATTCTCTACTGCCGACCCCATCCCCGCCAAGAGGCAGCCCTGTCTCATCCGTCGATCATTTCGGGTGCCTCAGGTCCCTCGCCTTGTGCCCCGTTCATCGCAGCTTCATCGCGATGAACGGGATGGACGATCCAGCTACGGTTTCTCGCTCAGCTGCTCAGCCGCCGACGGAATTGCAGCCTCATACTGCGGCCAGTGAGCCAGCAGTTCGTTCACCACCGCATGACCCACCCGGTAAGCGGCTTCAAGCGAAGGCAGATAGGCTGCATACTTACCGATACGCTGCCGTGCGAGACTTTCCGGTGCGGTGAGCCCTCGCGGCTGCCGGTCGTAGTTGCTTACCGCGCGCAGCACCATCACGCGCTTCAGATCCATTCGCCCCGCATTGGCCAGGAACACCAGCGACTGCAGCGTGCCTGTGTCTTCCATCGCCGTCGTCGAAAACACACCCTTGCCGCTCGTAAAGTAACGCATCCACTCCGCGGCCCACGCGTCCATGAGTTTGCCGTGCCAGTAAGTGGACGAAGAGATCTCATCGCCCATGCCGACGAACGGGGACCGTTGCGCGGCTGCTCCTTCAAACTCGCTGCGAATCTCTTTCAGCTGATTCGAGTCTTCGAGCGGAATGGCGCGCGTGAGCTTGAAGGCCCACTGCGCAAGCTCCGGATTGAGCGCGTACGCCTGCCCCGGCTGAGAATCGACCGGCTGTTCAAAAGGCCTGGCTTTGCGGAGCGGCAGGTAGCCCGTGCTCCAGTCCGACGGAATTTCGCGCGCATCGATCTCGTAGCCCAGGTCCGCGTCCACAATCCAGCGCGCCCAAAATGCGGAGCCGAGCGAGACACGATCGGGACAACCTCCTGCAATACCGGCCACCAGCCAGTAAGCATGGCTGAAGTCAAAACGCGCATCGAGACCCACCGCCATAATGGTTGAAGCTGCATGGGCTGTGCCTTGCCCGGTAAGCACGGCCATCTCGCCCTGGTCGTTCATGCGCACGGCATGGTAGCCGGCGGGCAACGGATAAATCTTGTCCAGGTGATCGCGTTCCACCCAATACTGCAACTCGCCGGGAGCGTCGCCAGTATCGGCGCCCTGCTCGAACATCGCGATCACGACAACCTTCACAGAGATGGGTTTTGGCGCGCCGAGGGCCGAGGCCGCACACAACATGAACGATAGCGAACAGTGAATCCGCGCGCGCAGGGTCATGGATGCGATGTTAAATGAAAACAAACGGCGGATGGATAAAGATGCCGAAAGATAGAATCAGAACCAGGTCTTCTGCTTGTATTCGAGGTATGCGTCGCCAAATTTCTCCCGCAAAACCCGCTCTTCATTCCGGGCGCGATACACCTGCAGGGGAATGATGACCAGAAAGACCAGAAGAAATATCGGCCTGGAGGCCCACACGATGACCCCCGCGATCATGAGCGAGCCGAAAACATAGATCGGGTTGCGGATGCGGGAATAGATGCCTGTTGTAACGAGCGTGCTCGCCTTGGCCTCAACACTGAACGCGCTTCCGAGTTGCACGCGGGAGATCACGAAAAGAATGAACGACGAAATCAGAATGGCTGTTCCCGCCAAATGTGCAGTCGTGAATTGAAACCGGGCAGCTTGTGTAGCAAAGGCAATCAAGGCGATCACGACCACGGCGAGAGTAACGATATTGAGCTTCAACCCAGCCTCCTGCCTTCGCGGCAAACCTCATTCTACTTCGTTCGTCATCGCTCGGCCCCGTCATCCCTTGCCAAAGCGTTAGCATGGATGGAGCAATCGCGTGCGCCCCGCGAGAGCGGTTCACAAAGCGCGAGGCGCCAGGGTTCGCCGGAGGGCCGGGACAATGCGCTGGGTTTGGAGAGTCTTTCCTCGCAGAATGTTTCTTGGAGGCGCAATGATGGCAGCATCAGCTTTGGCGCAGCAGCCCGCGGCTCACCACTGGGCCATTGTGCTGCACGGCGGCGCTGGCACCATTGAGCGGGCCAGCATGACGCCAGCCAGAGAAGCAGCCTATCGCGCGTCGCTTGCCCAGGCCATCGAAGCCGGTGCGCATGTGCTGGACCGCGGTGGCTCCTCGCTCGATGCTGTTGAAGCCGCCATCCGGATTCTCGAGGACGATCCGCTCTTCAACGCAGGGCGCGGTTCTGATTTTGCGGCCGACGGAAGAAATGAGATGGACGCGGCGATCATGGACGGCTCGAACTTGAAAGCCGGAGCGGTAGGCGACGTGACGCGCACGCGCCATCCCATCTCTCTGGCGCGCGCAGTGATGGAGAAATCTCCGCACGTGTTCCTTGTGGGCGAAGGGGCCGATGCGTTCTCAGTCTATGCGGGGCTCGAGCAGGCCGATCCGAGTTTTTTCTTTACCGAACGGCGCTGGCAAGACCTGGTTCGCGAGTTGAAGAGGGAGGGTTTGCCCATTCCGCCGCGACCGGCGGGCGCACCTCCTCCGCCTGCCGTGCCAGCAGCCGAAATGGAATCGCCCGATGAACACAAGTATGGAACCGTGGGCGTGGTTGCTCTCGATCGGGCAGGGAACCTGGCTGCGGGCACGTCCACTGGAGGCACGAATGCCAAGCGGTGGGGGCGCGTCGGCGACTCGCCACTCATCGGCGCGGGCACGTACGCTTCGAACAAATCTTGCGCCGTATCGGCCACGGGGACCGGCGAGTACTTCATCCGGCTGACGGTGGCGCGCACCGTCTGCGCCCTGGTGGAGTATAAGGGGCTCGCACTCCAAGCTGCCGTTGACGAGGTGATTCACAAAGAAGTGACCGGCCTGAACGGAGACGGCGGCGTGATTGCCGTCGCGCCCGACGGCCAGATGGCGTGGAGCTTCAACACCGCGGGCATGTATCGCGCGAAGCTGGCCGAAGGCGGAAAGCTGGAGATTGGGATTTATAACGACGAGCCGTAGCGTGCCGGCTGCTAGTTCACCGCTCTTACCACCTCAACCTGCGGGCCCGGCTCACTCTCGTTTACCAGCACACCCGAGAGAGAGCCAGTCCAGTCGGCGGGGTTCAGCGACAAGTGGAACTTTAACGGCGGGTCATTCGACGAGCTCGGCGACGAGCCCGGCGAATGCGCGCCCTTGGGGCTCACCTGGAAGGTGAACGTGTCGCCGTCGAATTTCGGGTTCAGGAGCGGCTCCGGATCTCCCGGCGTTGACGTCTTTCCGTCTTCGTGGTGTTGGGGATAGAAGAGAATCGAGCCAGACAAACTGCCATTCTCGTTCTTGATGGTCAGCGTGACGAAAGGCGAGCCCTGGTTATTTCCCCGCCACACGCCCACCATCACCAGGTTATCAACCGTTGCAGCCGTCTCCCCGGCCGCCCACACAGGTTGCATCGAACCCGCCGCTGCCATCAGGATCGCGGTGGCGCACATCATCAGAGCTCTCATAGTTCAATCCTCTGACGAGAGTCACTGTTGTTTGGCCAGGGACGCCGTTGCCAGCGTTCCGCCCAACCCCATGGTTTCAACCGCAGACGAAGGCACAATGACCATCGCGCCTTTTTCCTTGATTGCCTCATACAGCATGTTCATGGCGCGCAAATGCAGTGCGCCGGGGTTTTCGGCGTAGACGCGTGAGGCTTGGGCGAACTGGTCGGAGACCTGCACCTCGGCCTGGCCCAGAATCACGCGCGCCCTGCGTTCGCGTTCGGCCTGCGCCTCCTGCGACATTGCATTTTCAAGCGTCTCCGGGATGCGCACATCGCGAATCTCAACGGACTGCACGGTGATGCCCCAGGGATTCGTCTTCTCGTCGAGAATGCGCTGCAACTCGCGGCCCATCATCTCGCGCTCGGTAATCATCTGCGCCAGCTCGTGACGGCCGATCGACTCGCGTAGCGCCGTCTGCGCGCTCATGTTGATGGCTTCCACAAAGTTCTCAACCTCGAGAATCGACTTCTCCGCATTCCAAACCAGCCAGAACACAATTGCGTCCACGCTCACGGGAACCGTGTCGCGCGTCAGCGTCGATTCCGCGATAACGCTGTGCACCCGGACGCGTTGGTCAATGTAGGCGCTGATGGTCTCAAACACCGGCACCATGTGAAACCATCCCGGCCCGCGCAGGCCCGCATACTTGCCCAGGCGCAACAGCGCCACTTTCTCCCATTGCTGAACAACCTTGATCGAGAACAGGAGATAGAGGCCGATCGACGCTCCGGCCACGAGCGGCGCGCTGTGGTGGATCGCCGCGCTCAAAACGGCGCCAGCGCCAACGCAAATTACGCATGAGGTGACTGCAACTCTGTTCATCGGAACCCCTTCCATCTTCGCCATTGCCTTTTACCTCCGGCGGGACTGCTCTGTCGGTAGCCCGCGTAGTTCTTCCATTAAATCGTCCACTGTGAATCCAGCCGCGCCGGCGCGGGAGACGCAATCGGCCACAATCTGAGCCAACTGCCGATCTCGTTCCGCGTCGGCGCGTTTGATCTTTTGCGCGCTGATGAACGTGCCCGTTCCCTGGTGCGTCTCAAGCAGGCCGCCAAGCTCAAGCTCGCGATACGCGCGAACCACCGTATTCGGATTGATGGCCAGGTCAACCGCAAGCTGGCGCACCGTCGGCAGCTGATCCCCCGGCGCCAATTGCCCTGACGCCATGCCGCCCCGGACCTGGTCGATTACCTGGCGATAGACCGGCACTCCACTGTGAAGATCCAGTTGAAAGCGAAATCGGGAGGATACAGGCCGCGGGTTCATCGTAACTTCAGTGTACTAGAATACTAGTACACTATGTCAAGAGAAATTTTAGAAATTTATTTAAAATAGGCCGCGGACCAGGAAATATTTCCTTGCAGGTGTTCCGGTCAATGTGGTTTTGAAAGAACGTTTTCTCGATTAAACTGGCTCCATGGCGCTTGAGTTCACGACCTCGTATATTCAGGATTCGCTTGAAGTCTTCAGATCCTACAAACGGCTTGCCGAGCGGGCGATGGAGCAGGTGACCAATGAGCAGCTTTTCGCCGTTCTCGACCCGGAAGCCAATTCGATTGCAATCATCGTCAAGCACATGGCCGGCAACATGCGCTCGCGCTGGACTGACTTCCTCACCACGGACGGTGAGAAGCCCGACCGCGATCGCGACCGGGAGTTCATTGATCCGGCGGCCACGCGCGACGAATTGTTGGCTCATTGGGAAGACGGCTGGAGCCGTGTCTTCAAAGCGCTTGAGCCGCTGACCGACGCGGACCTTGGGCGGACAGTGACGATTCGCGGCGAAGCGCACTCAGTGATGCAGGCTATCAATCGCCAGGTCGCCCATTACGCGCTTCACATCGGGCAGATTGTTTTTCTTGCAAAGCACCTGGGCAGCGATCACTGGAAATCGCTCAGCGTTCCGCGCAATCAGTCGGCTGAGTACAATCGCAAAGTCGCGGCGGGCGAGGCGAGTCAGCGCTAGACGCTCGTGCTCCAGCTTTCACGAACCTTCGGGATTGGGGCATGAGACAAACGGAGAACCTAGCGGATAATCTCGAACTTTTCCCAGGGCGCATTGCACACCGGGCAGTGCTCGTGCTCTTCTTCCGTCTCAGCCGTGTCACCACAAACCGGACAAACGTAGAACTCGCGCGCCGACGCAATCCATGAATCGGACTTGCCGCTCCTGAGAAGGGCGATGGCTTCGCCGTAAAGCCGCGCGTGTGCCTTTTCAGCCTCCAGGGCGCCGGTGAAGGTGCGTACGGCCAACGTATTTCCGTGGGCCTGTGCTTCGGCAATAAAGCCTGGATACATGCTCTCGATTTCATGCGACTCGCCATCGAGCGCGGCTCTGAGATTCTCAAGCGTTGTGGTCACCACGACGGGATGAATGGCGCACCGGGCCTCGCCCCCGAGCTGCTTCATTACGCGCGCATGGTTGGCGGCGTGAATCTGCTCGGCCCGGCCCGCGGCGCGAAACAGGCTGGCTGCCCCGTGGAATCCTTCATCGTCTGCCTTCGCGGCGAAAGCGATGTATTTCGCATGCGTATTCGACTCGCCTTCAAACGCAGCAAAGAGATTTTGAACGGTAACCCGGATTTCTGCAGCAACCATCGGCATAAGACTCACTCCCCAAAATCGTTCCCAGCCTACGCATGCGTGCCGGACCGCGCTGTGACGACGGCTACAAGCCAGCAAAAGCGAATCCTTGCTAGAATGTCCGCATGGAAACCATCCAATACAACCTGCCACAAGACCGGATCCCCCGTGTCTGGTACAACGTTCTTCCCGACCTTCCCAAGCCGATGGCGCCTCCGCTGCACCCCGGCACGCACAAGCCGATCGGCCCTGACGATCTGGCCCCCCTGTTTCCCATGGCCCTGATCCTCCAGGAAGTCAGCGGGGAGAGGGAGATCGAGATTCCCGAAGAAGTGCGGCAGATTTATGCGCAGTGGCGTCCTTCGCCGCTTTATCGCGCGCGTCGCCTTGAGAAGGCGCTCGACACGCCTGCGCACATCTACTACAAGTACGAGGGCGGCAGCCCGGCCGGCTCGCACAAGCTGAACACGGCTGTGGCGCAGGCCTATTACAACAAGAAGGAAGGCACCAAGCATCTGTCCACTGAGACCGGAGCGGGACAGTGGGGCTCGGCACTTGCGATGGCCTGCGCATTCTTCGGCCTCGACTGCAAGGTTTACATGGTGCGCGTGAGCTACGACCAGAAGCCCTATCGCCGCGCGCTGATGGAAGCCTTCGGCGCCCAGGTGACCGCGAGCCCCAGCATGGAGACCGAATCGGGCCGCGCCATCCTCGCCGCGCATCCTGATTCAAACGGTTCGCTCGGCATCGCCATCTCCGAGGCTGTGGAAGTGGCTGCCAAGGATCCGAATACAAAATATGCGTTGGGCAGCGTGTTGAATCACGTGCTCCTGCACCAAACCGTCATTGGCCAGGAGGCAATCGAGCAGATGGCGCTGGCTGGCGACGATCCCGATGTGATCATCGGCTGCACGGGCGGCGGATCAAACTTTGCCGGCCTGGTCATGCCGTACATCGGCCGAAAGGTCAAGGGCAAGAGCAACGCGCGCGTGGTCGCCGTAGAACCGTCGGCTTGTCCGAGCCTGACCAAGGGGCGCTTCACGTACGACTTTGGCGACACCGGCCACCTGACCCCGCTCGTAAAGATGCACACACTGGGCAGCACCTTCATGCCTCCCGGGATCCACGCGGGCGGCCTGCGGTATCACGGCATGGCGCCGCTGGTTTCGCATGTGCTCGATCTCGGACTCGCCGAGGCCGTCACCGTGCAGCAGTTGGACGCTTTCGCCGCAGGCATCCAGTTTGCGCGCGCTGAAGGCATCATTCCCGCGCCGGAATCCAATCATGCCGTTGCCGTCGCCATCAGCGAAGCACTCCAAGCCAAACAGGAAGGCAAAGCCCGCACCATTTTGTTCAACCTGAGCGGCCACGGACACTTCGACATGCAATCCTATATCGCCTACCAGGCAGGAAAGCTCGAGAACTACGAGTACCCTGCGGAAGAAGTTGCGATGGCCCTGGCAGGGCTGCCGGCATTCGAATAAAAGCGATCAATCCTCAAACGCAAATAAAAAGGCCATCCCGATCGGGATGGCCTTTTCACTTCGCAATTCTTACCTTTCAAGGCTGCACTGGAACGCCCACTGTTCCCGGATTCCGCGCCATGGCCTTTTCAGTGAGAACCTTATGTGCGTTGTCCTCGAGAGCCTGAGCCTCGGGCAGATACGTGAGGGCCTTCTGAATCTCGGGGTCCCAGTCGGCCAGGGTGCGCAGTCCCTGCAACTGCCCGAATTGGATAGTGAGAATCTTTTCCTTGATGCGCACCTTCAGCCAATCCTGCACGCCGTCGATGTCTTTATCCGTCCACTCCACGTTCTGGCTGGTAAGGAAGCTCTTGAAAGCCGCCATTACCTGGTCGTCCACCTGGAAGTTCTTGTC
>PLST01000126.1:0-4214 GCA_003164255.1 Acidobacteriaceae bacterium
GCGCAACTGGAAGGGACGATCAGTACCGTGGATGAGGCGCTGAGGCTGGTGAAGGAAAGATTCTGCCGGCGGATGGATTAGCGGCGCGCGTTGTACGGTGATGCTAAGAGAAGGAAATGAGACGCGGGCACGGATTGAGGCAGCGGTGAACTCGTAAGCAGAGATGGTGAGCCACGAGCGAAGAAAAGGACTGCTGGTAAAGTGCTGGTAGGAAGCTGCCATGGATTCCCCCGCACATCGCCCGAGATGGAAGACACTGCTAGCCTTCGCGATTATTTACTTCGTGTGGGGATCAACATTTCTTGCGATACGGGTGGGAGTGGCGGAGGTTCCACCTTTTCTGCTGGCGTCTATACGCTTTGTGGCGGCGGGACTGGCGCTTTATGGATGGATGCTGGCACGCGGGGAACGCAGCCCGAACTGGCGCGAGTGGCAGTCGGCGACGCTGCTAGCAGCGTTGATTTTGTGGGCGACTACGGCCTACTGTTCTGGGCGGAACGGCGCGTGCCCTCAGGAGTGGCCGCTGGGATGATGGCCACGATTCCACTTTTCATGGCGCTTGCGGAGATTCTTCTCTTAGGAACGCAGAGGCTGACTGCACGGTTGACGCTGGCGCTGCTTGCAGGCTTGGGCGGCGTGATTGTCCTGGTGGGTCCAACGATGAAACTGAGCGGAGCACCGCTTGACAGAGTGGGTGCGATGGCGCTGATCGCCGGGGCGATGAGCTGGTCAGTGGCGTCGGCGATGGCGCGGAAGCTGCCGCTCCCGACGTCTAAAGCGATGAGTTCTGGAGCCCAGATGCTAGCCGGGGGCGTGCTACTGGGGCTGGTTTCGGGGGCGCTGGGCGAGTGGCGCGGTTTTCATCCAATGGATGTTTCAAAGGGAGCATGGTTCGCGTTGTTGTACCTGGTGGTTGCAGGATCGATTATCGGCTTCACGGCATATGTGTGGTTGCTGCACCATGAATCACCCACCAAGGTTGGAACCTATGCGTATGTGAATCCTGTTGTGGCGGTGCTTGTGGGTTACTTTCTTGGCGGAGAGGCGCTGGGATTGCGCACGCTTTTGGGAACGGCATTTGTGCTCGCGAGCGTTGTGGTGATTACCACGACGCGCGCAAATAAGCCCGCGAAGGAAGAAGCAGGATAGATGAAGGAAGCGTCGCCCCTGCAAGCTGCGAGGATTCTGCGGCTATTCTGGAGGGAAGCCATGAGTGACGCGCCGCGCCAGTTCGACGTGATTATTTTGGGCGCGGGCGCGGCCGGGCTGATGTGCGCAGCGGTGGCGGGGCAGCGCGGACGACGAGTGGCACTGCTGGAACACAATGGGCAGGTGGGGCGGAAGATTCTTATTTCCGGTGGCGGGCGGTGTAATTTTACGAATCTTCACTGCGGACCGGGGAACTTTATCTCAGACAATGTGCATTTTGCGAAGTCTGCTCTGGCGCTTTATGAGCCGGGAAACTTCATCGAGCTTGTGAATCGGTACGGGATCCAATGGCACGAAAAGACACTAGGGCAGCTTTTCTGCGATCATTCCGCGCGGTCGATTGTGGAGATGCTGCTGGCCGAGTGCGCGCGCGGTGGCGTGGAGACGGTGCTGAATGTACACCAGATTGCAGTGGAGGGCGGGACCGGCGGCGGATTTCGCGTGGCGTGCTCGCTGGGAGAGTTCACGGCGGATGCACTGGTGGTGGCGACGGGGGGATTGTCGATTCCGAAGATGGGGGCGACCGGGATTGGATACGAGCTGGCGCGACAGTTTGGATTGAAGGTGGTTAACCCAAGGCCTGCACTGGTTCCGCTGCTACTAGGAGGCGAAGAGGCTGCGTGGACTGGACTCGCGGGAGTTTCCGCCGAAGTGGTGGTACGCACGAAAGGAGCAGGACGGAAGGCGGAGTTCCGAGAGAAGATGCTGCTGACACATCGGGGATTGAGTGGACCTGCGGTGCTGCAGGCTTCGTCGTACTGGAGAGCAGGCGACGAACTGGACGTGGATTTTGCACCAGCGATCAAGGTTTTGGGAGGACTGATGGTACCAAGAGCAGTTCGAGGAGAAGCGTCGTTGCGGCAGGCGTTGCGCGAAGTGCTTCCGCAGCGGTTGGCAGGGTTGCTGGCGGAAAGGTGCGATTTCGGAGGCTGGTCTAACGCGGCACTGGAAGTATGTGAGAGAAGGCTGCATGCGTGGAAGTTTCATCCGACAGGCACGGAGGGATTTGACAATGCCGAAGTGACAGCGGGCGGCGTAGACACTTCGGACCTGAATGCGAGAACGATGGAGGCGCGGAGCGTTCCGGGATTGTTTTTTGTTGGAGAAGCCGTGGATGTGACCGGATGGCTGGGCGGATTCAACTTTCAGTGGGCGTGGGCGTCGGGTGTGGCTGCGGGTCGCGCTGTCTAAGGTTGGGGCGCAGTGACGGAGTGTTGTCAAAGAGAGCGGCGAGTTGAAGATGACTCAGGTGAATGAAAACAAAGGCGAAGATGTAGAAAGAATCGTTGCAGGGAATTTCAGCAGGTTTCGGTAAGATAAGAACATTCAAGCGAGATTGAGTCGAACGAGAGAAAGCCAGCGAGGCTTTCTCTATTTTTTTGGGGTGCATGTTCGAGCGTTTAGTTGGGCCCTGAAGATGAGCAGGCCAGGTGCACTATTGAACGAAATGGCCCGGAATCCGAGCCCGGCAAGGTAAAGAGAAGGAAGAGACAGCGATGAAGCTCATGAGAAACGAATGGTTGCACGTTGCATGGAGGCAGTTGAGACCGAACCTTATCGTGGTGGTCCTAGTGGCAATGGGATTGCTGGGAATGGCGCTGGCCAAAAAGGCGCATGCGCAGGCAATGAGCACCACGACAGTCCAGGGGACGCTTTACATGGCGAATGGGCAGACCGGCTCAGGGACGCTGCAGGTGAGCTGGCCGTCGTTTACGACGGCAGGCGAACAGGCGGTGGTCGCGGGCAACACGACAGTTGCGATTGGTTCGGATGGATTTGTGAGCGTGAACCTGACGCCGAATGTGGGAGCGTCTCCGGCGGGGCTTTATTACACAGCGGTCTTCTACCTGAGCAATGGAACGACGACAACTCAGTATTGGGTGGTTCCCGCAGCGGCGCAGGCAACCCTGGCGCAAGTGCAGTCGCAGGTGATGCCGGCGGCGCAGGCCGTGCAGGCGGTAAGCAAGGCCTATGTGGATCAGGCGATCGCTGAGGCGGGACAGAGCCAGTTGAGCGCATCCGGCGAGACGATGACCGGACCGCTCTATCTGAATGCAGACCCGACGCAGGCGATGCAGGCCGCGGACAAACATTACGTGGATGTTTCGGTAAGTCAGTCGAGCACACAGCCGGGTACGGCCGGGCAGATCGCCTACTACACGGGTACGGGTACCGCGATTGCAGGCATGAACGCCGTTCCTGTCGCGGCCGGCGGAACGGGCGCCGGGACCGCAGCAAGCGCCCTGCAGAACCTAGGCGGCATCTCAGCGACAGCAACGACGCAGCAGACAATGACAGGTGGGTTGAGTATCGCGGGGCCTGTAGCGGCGCAGTCAGTAACGGCGAGCGTAAACTCGCAGCTCAATGTAATAGCCCCTCCCTTCAACGCCAAGGGGGATTGCGTGACGGACGACAGNNTGACCTCGACGCTCAATTACACGGGCGCATCCATGCAGGGGCAGGCTGGCGCTGGATACATAGGTCCGAACGGACAAGGCGTGGTGATTCGTGGAAAGCCGGGAGAGGACATTCTGCATGAACCCGACCCCAATACGGCAGGATCGGTGAATCCGCGCTCAGCGTGGGCAATCCGCGATATTGTGTTTCAGGTTGACGGATCAGAGGACGTTTCGGCTACTTTGGGCGCACATCGCTGGCCGGGCAAGTGGACGAATGATGGTTCGATCAATGCGAGCAGCTATACGTTCACCAGTCCCAATCAGGAAATCACTTGCGGGGACATTGGCGAGAACATCCTGGTGAAGGGGGCGGGAGCGGGCGGAGCCGATCTGTCAACCACGATTGCCAACGTCTTCCCCTGCTGGGCAAATTACGGGTCCGGCGGCGTCACGGTGGCCTTGGCAGCGGCGGCTGGTACAAGCGTCACGAACGCTTACACCTACATCACTCCAGCCCATATTCCAGTGACTCAGCATATCGGCAACTGCGTACTCGCGGCAGACAACTACGATGGCAACCCTGCACATTGGGTGATTACGGGCGGC
>PLST01000126.1:4258-5020 GCA_003164255.1 Acidobacteriaceae bacterium
TTGGGATTGGGAACGACTTCCAGAAGTTCGATCACGGATGGTGGACTGGGAATATCTATCCGTGGATTAGCTACAACGATGGCGAAATGATGATGGACGACATTCAGATTGCCGTCGCCTACGGAATCGCCGCCGCCAGCGGCCCGCAGGTACTCCAGGTGGGGTCTGCGGCTGAATATACTCCGAGTTCGTGGTACATCCATGTACCTGAAATGGAGTACGTGGAAAACGAGGCGTGGCGCTTGGAAGGCGGCAGCGCCACGGTGGTGAACACGGAGCTTTGTGATGGGCAAGTTGGAACGATTGACACAATAGATAGCCGGTTCATCAACAGTGATTGCGGCGGCCCTCTGCATCTTAACGGTTCCGACAACTGGCTGGACGGGGGCGGGGCAAGTCACAACAACATCGTCAATAAGGGCATGGACAACATCTATTCCGGCTCCGGCAATCAGGGAAGCTCGGGGATGCGTGTGACCACGCCGCAGACTTCCACGCTCAATCGTGGGCAGCAGGCATGGGGAACATTGACGCCGGACTTCGTGAGAAACGGAACCGCGCCCTACTACAGCGATCACGATCTGTTCATCTGGCCGCAGGATTTCACTGACACTTCCGGCGTAATTTACAACGTGATCGCCGATACAAACTCGTGGACAGGAAACTTCGTGGACCTTCCCTCGGGAGGGGGATTCAACTACTTCAACAACATGTACATGCTGGGGCGCACCGGATCATCGAGCCCAGCGAACCAGATCGTTG